>CAMTOL010000021.1 GCA_947074135.1 uncultured Rikenellaceae bacterium | reverse complement strand
TAGGTGCTATTTCCAAAAACTTCGGAACAAATATTGTTTTGGGTAGCGGAGAACAGATGGCTGTTGAAGCCGATGAATTTGACCGTTCGTTCCACCAACTTCACCCCTGGGTTGCACTTATAACTGCTGCCGATGCCGACCATTTAGATATTTATGGAACAGCAGAGGCTTTTAAAGAGGCTTTCGAGAAGTTCGCTGCGCAGTGTTCCGATGCAGTTGTTGTTAAAAAAGGAGTTGATATTAAAACTCTACCTTCTTTAAAACGTTTTTCATATAGCCTAGATGATAGTTCGACAGATTATTATGCTCGAAATATAAGACTACAAGAAGGAGGTTATTATAGTTTCGATATAGTAACTCCAACTCAGGTTATTGAGAGTTGTAGGTTAGGAGTTCCTGGGCACATCAATGTAGAGAATGCTGTTGGAGCAGTAGCTTTGCTCGATCAGAGAGGATTTGATAGTGAGAAGCTAAAAGCTGGGCTTTGTTCGTATAGGGGTATTGAACGAAGGTTCGATTTCTGGATTAACACTCCTCAAGGGGTTTATATGGACGATTATGCCCACCATCCTGAAGAGCTACGAAATATGTTGGAGTCGGTTAGAGCAATGTTTCCTGGTCGTCATATAACTATTTGTTTTCAGCCCCATTTATATACTAGGACAAAGGATTTCTTCGAGGGTTTTGCGCAGCAGTTAAGCCTTGCCGATAGAGTAATATTAATTCCGATTTATCCAGCTCGTGAAGAACCAATTGCAGGTGTTGAGAGTGATATGATTTTTGAGTTGATAACTTCTCAAAAATATTTAGTTGAAAAAGAAGAAATGTGTGGATTGGTTAAAACTCTTGAAACAGATGTTGTTATTACGGCTGGAGCAGGGGATATTGACACGTTGCGCAACGAAATTAATAAAATAATAAAAAGCAAAATTAATTCATAATGTATTAACCTTTAGTCACTAATCACTAGCGACTGTGTGTATTATGAATTGAAGAAAATGAGTCGTAGAGCAAAAATAGTAATTAATATTTGTGTAACGCTCTTTGCGTTGGGCTATTTTGTCGTAAGCATTGTTGCAGTTGCTTCTCGCAATAAGAGTGTTGAGTTTTCGGCACTCAATATTGATATAAAGAATAGTAAAGACGTAAGTTTTTTGAGTAATTCAGATGTAGAGAGGTTGATTTTTGATTCGGTGGCAAAGTTAGGAATGCGCCTCAAAAGTATTCCTCTTGGTGTGTTGGAAACCGTTCTTGAAAACAATAACTATGTAGAGAGCGCAAATGTTTTTAGCTCGATTGATGGAACTATTAATATAGAGTTGACTCAACGTGTACCCTGTTTTAGAGTCTTAACCGAGAATGGATATGATTTCTATGTAGATTCGTCGATGGTAATACTAAAAACTCGAAATGGTTACTATCCAAAAGTTATTACGGTGAGTGGAAAGCCTTGTTTTGATTTCGATACTAGCTTTTATGGTGAGCTTAATGGAAAAAATAGTGATAGAGATGTAGATAATCTAAAAAAACTATTTAACTTTGTAGAGTATATAAAAAAAGATAGTTATTTGAAGGATTTTACTTCTCAGATATATCTATTTTGTAATAATAAAGGCGAATTTGAAGTCGAGATAATACCCTCAATCGGCTCGTTAACGGTTCTATTTGGTTCAATTGTTGATTCAAAATCAAAGCTAGATAGATTATCGCACTTTTTTCGCACGTCGTATAGATTTGCTCATTTAGACTCGGCAAAGGTAGTAGATGTGCGGTTTAATCCACAAATTTTAGTTCGCTAAAGATTGTATTTGTGTAAAAAAAAACCTTTTTGAAAAATAGAACAAACAAAACCACTATTATAACTGAAATAATATGGAAAATAATTACATTGCAGCAGTAGATTTAGGCACAACAAAAGTAGTTATTGCTGTTGGGCGTAGAGTTGAGAAAAATAAAGTTGATATTATTGCCGTAAAGGAACACGCGTCGAAAGGTGTTATTAAAGGAGATTTACGTAATAATGAACAAGCCTTTTTGGCCCTTAGCGAAGTAAAAGCTATGGTCGAAGAGGAACTTGGTGCAACTATTAATGAGGTTTATATCGGTATTTCAGGACAACATATCAAGTGTACCAAAGCAACCGGTTATGTCTTTGTACATAACTCTGATTCAATGGTTAGCGAGGTGAGCTCGGCAGATGTTAAACGACTTATTGACGATATGTACAACTCGGCGTTGCCAGTAGGTCAATCTATTATTACAGTTCTCCCGCAAACCTATAAAATTGATGGAGAGTGCGATATAACTGAACCAGTGGGTATGGAGGGAAAACGACTCGAAGCCCAATTTAACCTTATAATAGGAGAGGATGCGGCAATTGACCGTATTCGTCGTTGCTTTGCTCGTGCAGGTATGAGTGTTGATGGTATTACACTTCAACCTCTAGCCTCATCTTATGCTGTGCTTAGCGAAGATGAAAAAGAGTTAGGTGTTGCAGTTGTTGATATTGGAGGTGGTACTACTGATATGTGTATCTATCACGATAAGATTATTCGCCACATTGCAGTGCTTCCAATCGGAGGTAATGAGGTAAATAAAGATATCAAAAGCTATGGCATACTTGACAGACACCTCGAGAAACTCAAAACAATGTTTGGCGAGGCGCTTGCTGAAAGAGCTGCCGACCAAAAATTTGTGACTATCCCTTCGGTTAGTGGTCAAGCTCCAAAGGAGATATCGGTTAAAGCTTTGGCTGGTATTATTGAGGCACGTATGTATGATATAATCGATTTTGTGGCAACTCAAATCGAAAAGTGTGGCTATAAAGGCAAGTTAGGAGCTGGTATAGTAATTACTGGTGGAGGTAGTACCCTCAAAAATTTGGATATATTGTTCCGCAAACAGATTGGTTGTGAAGTGCGTGTTGCATCGCCAATACAACACCTTACACCCGAAAGTATTGATAAAGTTGGATTGCCAAAATACTCTACAATTGCTGGTATTCTTATCGAGGCGGTGCGTAATGGTAAAACCTCGTCTATTAATATTCCGACAACTGAACAAAATCACCCTGAACATCAAAAAGAACATTCACAAAGCAGCACTCAAACCACTGTAGCTACTCAATATGCGAGCGATAATGATAATAGTGCTGATACTGAAGCAGCTCTTGAAGCCCAACGCCGAATTTATGAAGCTGGACAGATGGCAGAACAATACGAATCGGATGAGTATGGTTCAGATGAGGATCTGTATGATAATGAAGAGTTTGGAACTGAAGAACGAATAATTAAGAAGGGTGTGTTTGGTCGTTTGAAAAACGTATTGGGTCGTATGTTCGAGCCAGACGAGATTGATGCAGAAGATAATTATTAATTTGTAGCGTATTGAATTATAAAGATATGGAAGTTAGTTTTAAAATCCCTCAAATTGCAAACTCCATTATTATGGTTGCTGGTGTAGGTGGAGGTGGAGGTAATGCCGTTAGGCATATGTACTCATTAGGTGTTACTGATGTTGCTTTTATGGTTATTAATACCGATAAACAAGCATTGGAACGTAGCCCTATACCGATGAAGATTCAACTTGGTGATGGACTTGGAGCAGGTAATAACCCCGAGAAAGCTCGTACAGCGGCATTAGATAGCGAAGATGCAATTCGAGAAGCATTGACTGTCAATAATACAAAAATGCTATTTGTAACTGCTGGTATGGGCGGTGGAACAGGTACAGGAGCTTCGCCAGTGGTGGCACGAATAGCCAAAGAGATGGGTATCTTGACCGTAGGTATTGTTTCGATTCCCTATAAAGGTGAAGGTCCAAAACGTGTAGCACAAGCCGTTACAGGTATCGAAGAGTTGATTCCTTGTGTAGATTCGCTCATTGTAATCAATAATGAGCATATTGCGCAAATATATGGTAAGTTAGGGATTAAAGAGGCTCACTCTAAAGCAGATGATATTCTTGCAATGGCTGCAAAAAGTATTGCAGATATTGTTACTAGCCATATGGATGTAAATGTTGACTTTGCAGATGTGACCACTATTATGAAGGAGGACACTGCTAACGCGACTATGGGTAAGATTGCTCTTATGGGCTCTGCCACTGGAGAGGCAGAAGGTGAAGATAGAGCGCTTAAAATTGCGCAAGAAGCAGTGAACTCGCCTCTTCTTCATCATAATGATATTCGTGGAGCTAAAAAAGTGTTGTTAAACATTACTTGGGGTGATAACGAAGTGTCGTATGACGAGGCTCTGCAGGTTATGGACTTTATTCAGCAACGTTCGGGACTCACAAACGATGTGAACTCTAACCAAACAGATGTGATTTGGGGTGCTGGTGAAGATCCTTCGCTTGGAAATAAAATTCGTATCACTGTGATTGCTACAGGTTTTGATACTCGACACATTCCTGCAATTAGAGAGTATTTCTCTCCTGTTATTGCTCCTGGCAGCACAACCAAACCAGCTGCGCAAGATGGTGGTAAGGTAGTTGTTTCGATGGAGGATGTTGATAATGTTCAACATAAAAGGGAGGTTGAACAAGGCAACGAAGAATTTGGAGTAGTAACTCATTCGAATAGTGTTGAAACTACCTATGGTTCGCCACAACAAGTTGAATCGCAAGGTGTTAAACCATCGAGAATTGAGGTGTCTTTTCTAAACAGAGATACTAATGAGTCGGTGCCTAATGTCGTTGCAAATGATAATGTTGTATTAAATCAGCAGTCACTCACTAATGCCTCAATATCGGAGGATAGTATGAGTTCGATGATTGTAAATTCAGATAATCATTATGACGAACCAGCTTATTTGCGACGTAAAGTGTCAATTTACAGTGAACAGCGCGAGAGTGGAGCGACACGAGAATCTTTAGATTCGACACCGACACAAAAGAGTAGTTCGCAATCTACTATTTCGCTTTTTGACGAGTAGAGTAGTTGGTGCTCAATATCAGATATATTATTATAAAATAGGGGTGCTCAGAGCACCCCTATTTGTTTATCAACCTCTCAATAAATGATTGGTGCGATTTATGTTATTGAATCTAATTC
This sequence comes from uncultured Rikenellaceae bacterium, assembly GCA_947074135.1. Taxonomy (GTDB): domain Bacteria; phylum Bacteroidota; class Bacteroidia; order Bacteroidales; family Rikenellaceae; genus Mucinivorans. The sequence continues at coordinate 11,655 of CAMTOL010000021.1, read as the reverse complement.
ATAAGTGAGCGAACCGCAACTTCTAGTTGGTGGTCAACGCCGTTCATAAACTGTTCGTAGGTGTTGAAAACCAGGATATCAGGTTCGAGTTCCAAGTTTTCAAGGTAACGATTCTGGTTATCCATACACCCAACTTGAGGAATACCAAAGACAATTGTAGGGTCGATTTGAGTTTCCCACCATACGGCTGTCATAGTGCCAGGAACTGGTGTTCCGACCAACTTGCCAACTCCCAACTCTTTGTACAGCCAAGGAGTGCCGTGTGCATTACTGTAATTGTCCTCACACATTAGCATTGCCGATGGTTTTGTCCATTTGTTGTATGGGTCGCTACCAATGTACTGTCCACGAGGCATAAAACGTTGGTATTCTTTTCCACTAAGTAATGTAATTACGTCGTCGTGTAACCAGCCGCCGCCATTATGACGAGTGTCAATTACAACAGCATCTTTTGTGCGGTTGCGACCAAGCAGCTCGCTATAAAGAGTGCGGAACGATGGCGAATTCATACCTTGAATGTGCACATATCCAATTTTGCCTCCTGATACTTTTTCAGCAGTCAAACGACAATGTTTTACCCAACGATCATAAAGCAATGAACCTTCGCTGCCAAGCGCTTTGATAGTTGTGTTGAAACGTTTGCCCGATGCTGGGTCATAAATCGATAGAACCACTTTTTTACCAGCCTTACCTTCGAGTAGAGGGAAGTAGTCTTGTCCCGCTTTAATAGTATTTCCGTCAATCTTTTCGATAATTGAACCAACTTTAGCTTCACTCTTAATAACGTTAAGTGGACTCTTCTCGATAATCTCAGCAATCTTTAAACCATCACCATTATAGTTAGGGTCAATAAATATGCCTAAATAGGCTGTGTTAAAGCTACTTGCAGGACGATAACGAGCTCCTGTGTGAGAACCGTTCAATTCCCCTAACATTTCGCCAAGCATATCAGCATAATCGTAATTATTGTTGATGTGTGGTAAAAATCTGGCATAAGTAGTTTTGTAGCCTTTCCAGTCGATGCCGTGGATTTTAGGGTCGTAGAACTTATCATCGACCTGTTGCCAAGCGTGTTCAAAAATATAACTACGTTCTTCGAAAGGTTTGTATTCAAATGTAGTTTCAAAAGGTATTGGGGTTTGTTTACCACCTTCGACAGCTATTTTTTTGAAGCCACCTCTGTCTGAAAGAAATAGATTTTTACCATCTTTGTCTAGCACTAGACGAGAGTAACCAGCATTTTTAACGATTATCTTACTGCTGTTCTCTTTTAGGTCACGCTCCCATAAATCCATACCACCTTCGAAACGAGTTAGGTAGTAGAGTTTGTCGCCTTTAGAACTAAGAACTGCATCTCCGATATTTGATGAGTGGTTTGTGAGCCTAATAATTCGATTCTCAGCATTATCGAGGTCGAATGCTAGGAGTTTAACTTCTGTGCTATCTTTTTTTGCTTTGCTATCCTTACTTTTTTTGTTTTCTTTTGTATTAGAGTCGTCAGATTTATCTTTTTTAGCCTCTTTTTCAGCATCTTCCACTAGTGTAATCTCCTCTTTTGACATCAAGAAGCGTTCGTAAGCATCTAAGTCGAAGAACATAATATAGTAGTCGCGCTCAGCTCCCCAGCTACCGTGCGAACGGTAACCAGCACGGTCACTTGCCCAAATCATTGCCTTGCCATCTAGTACCCATTTAGCTCCCGCATCATTGTAACCGCTCTTTGTTAGGTCGTGCATCACGCCATTGCCACTTGCATCGAGTAGAACAACATCTCTGTTGTTCCAGCCACCAGTAGTAATGCTATTCGATAGAATCCAACGACTATCGGGCGACCATTGATAATATTGGTCACCGTCAGAGTACGAATATTGATATTTACCATCCATTACAGTACGAGCTTTTTTGCTTTTAAGGTTGATAACCTTAATTGTGGTGCGATTTTCGAGGAACGCCACCTCTTTGCCATCAGGACTGTAAAGCGGTTGGAACGATGCAACTTTAGAGTTTGTCAAGCACTCCTCCTTAATTTGGGTAGCATAAGGAAATAGTTTCTCGTCGTCACTAACGATTGAGGTTTGATAGACTTGCCAAATTCCACCTCGTTCGCTTGAATAGATGATTGAACGTCCGTCAGGTGCAAAATCGACGTTACGTTCTTGAACCGCAGTATTTGTAATCTGTTTTGTAGTTTTGTACTCAGCCGACGTAACATAAACGTCGCCGTGATAGATAAATGCTATCTGTTTGCCATCTTTGCTCACCGCCATATCAGATGCGCCAGAGGTTATAGTGCGACGAATAACATCACGTTCAAGTTTGTCGCCTATAATTTCGATTTTTACTTTTGCAGGTTTACCATTATCGTCCGATTGAGTGTAGATTTCGCCATCGTAACCATAGCAAAGCATTCCGTTTGAAGCCAACGATAGGAAACGAACAGGATTACCTTTGAATTTGGTAATCTGTTTTAGTCTGTCAATTTTGTTGCTTTTACCAACAGTAGTAATCTCGTTTTTAGTCACTTCTCCTTTGTAAACATTGAAAGTGCCATCTTGTTCAGAGAGAAAATAAAAACCTTTGCCATCGCTACACATTACAGGGTTGCGGTCCTCGCCACTAAAAGTCGAAACTTTGCTATATGACCCCTTGTTCGCAGGGTTTACGCCGTCGCTGGTTGGAACTGTGCAGAACCAAACGTCACGAGTGATTGACGAGGTGTGGTGTTTGCGCCAAGGATCTTCATAACCCTTGCGGTCGTTGAACATAAAGCTTTTGCCGTCAGGTGCAAACGAGAGGTACTCCATTGGAAGTGTTGAGAACATCACTGGACGTGGGGCTTTGTAACCCTTGTCACTTGTTGCGCCTTTAACGTTTACGCTATAAACTTGCGCAAAGCTTCCCGGAAACTGCACACTTTGAGCTGTTGGTTGAATATTGGCAGAGTAGAGCAGTGTATTGTTGTCTTTGAAGGTAATTGGATACTCGGCAGTTGAGTGTGTTGTTACTCTAATTGGAGTGCCACCATCTTTCGATACAACGTAAACGTCCATACTGCCATCTCTGTCCGAAGCAAATGCAATTGTCTTACCGTCAGGACTCCAGATTGGTTGAGTGTCGTGAGCTGGGTTTGTGGTTAGCATAGTTGCTTTACCTCCAGTCGTAGGAACAGTGTAGATGTCGCCTTTGTAAGTAAAGGCAATTTGAGAACCATCTGGTGAGATAGCAGGGTATCGCAACCATAATGGCGTTGAACTGTTTTGTGCAGTTGCGGTCAGTGTGCCACAAATGAGCATAAACAGAGTTGAAATAGATAGTAGAATCTTTTTCATCGTTAAAGTTTAATGAGGTTTTATGTGATAGAATTAATAATGGTCAATGATAATTTTAAAAATATTTCGACTAGCAGTTATCATTAATCACTTATCATTGTGAATTATGATTGTCCAGTTGTGTGTGTGACGTTTCGCCATACTAAATAGTAGTTAGATCATCGTAAAGTTTTGATTTTTATGTCCACAAGTCAAATTACTCCTATCTTTCATACTTTTATGATGTTTTAATAATGTTTTATATTTTGAACTTATAAAGGTATAAATATAAATCGTATTTTCAATAATTATACTATTAGTTTAAATATACAAAAAAACTCTCAAGCAATTCTGTTTTGCCTGAGAGTTTTCGTTTTATTATTTAGATATATATATCTAGTATCCAAATATCTCTTCGAGTGTCAGACGTGTAATAGGACCATATTTTTCCAACTCCACAAGGTCTAAGTCTGCCTCGCGACCAAGAATAGCATAAGTCCACTTGCCATCTTTAACATATTGTTGTTGATATTTAATCACATCTTCGAGAGTCATATTTTGTATTGCTTCGAACAGAGCTTTGTTAGTATCTTCAGTCAGATTAAGCTTTTTGTTGCTCATATAGCGGTTCATAACAGCCGATTTAGTTGTTCTTCCTGTGCGAAGCGATGTAAGAAGGTTCTCTTTATTAATCTTAAAGTTAGCTTCTGAAGTAGGCATATTGTTGATAATATCCTCGAATGCAGCCATTGCTTGCGCCATCTTGTCATTTTGGGTTGCGATGAATGCAGTTGTTACATAGTTTTTATCTAAATCGTGAGGTGCACCAACAGTTGCACGAGCAGTATAAGCTAAACCGCGTGCCTCTCTCATCTCTTGGAACACGATACCACTCATACCACCGCCAAAGTAGCTGTTATACATTATGTTGAGTGGATTACGGTTCTTGTCAAATTTTTCGCCGCGGTTTTGAACTTGAACGAAGTAGATTTGAGCAGCATCGTAAGGAGCTATGAATACTTTGTTTTCTTTTGTAATTTGTTGTACAAATTCACTATTTTTGATAACGGGTTTGAGCTTTTTTGCTGTTTTGTGCAGTTTGCTCACTTGAGCTACAAACTCTTTCTCGTTTTGAGGACCGAAGTATAAAATTGAGTGTTCGTATGATGTCAAACCTTTAAGTATGTCAACCAACTCTTGAGCTGTCAGAGCATCAATTTCGTCGTCGCCAAGCACGTTTGTAAATGGCGATTTAGCACCATAAGTTGCGTAATTTTGGAGCGCAGTGAAACAAGCATTTTGGTTCTTCTTAGCATCGTCACGTTGCTTTTTCATATTAGCTTTGAGCAGTGCAAGTGCCTCTTCGTCAGGTTGTAGGTCAGAGAGTATCTCTTCGAGAAGTGTAATAGCTTTCTCTTGATTCTCTGCTAGTCCGCTAACTCCGATAGAGATATTTTCGCTACCAGCTCCTACATAGAACGAACAAGCCATATTGTAGAACATCTCTTTGATTTTCTCGGGTGTGTATTTCGAAGTGCCAAGATAATCGAAATAAGTTGTAGCAACGGCAAGTTTTTTATCGCTATTGCGTCCCATGTCGAAATAGTAGTTCATCGAGAATGTAGGTATTGTTTCATTCTTTTTGTAAAGAACTTCGATACCATTTTTGGTTTTACCAACACTCATATCTTTTTTGAAGTCAACAAAAACAGGATCGATAGGCGAAGTTTTTTCAGACTCTATTTGAGCTAAGAATTGACTTTTTTTGTCACGATTAGTTTCGATAGGAGTAATTGTTGGTTTATCCATCTTCTTCTCGTTAGGGTCTTTACCTTGACGTTTATAGACGATAGCGTAATTATTTTTGAAGTTTTTGTTCGCAAAGTCAACCACATCTTTTTTAGTGATTTTGCTCATCTTGTCCAACTGTTCAACTTTGTCTTTCCAAGGTACTTCGTCGATAAACGAGCGAAGTAGGTCACGAGTACGAGATTGATTGTACTCTACCATTTGGATTTGGCTCAAACGGTAGTTGTCGATAACAGCTTTAAGCAACTCTTCGCTAAAGTTGCCTTTTTTGAGTTCTTCGATTTGAGCAAGCAAAATATCGCGAGCCTCTTCGAGAGTTTGTCCTGGTTTAGGAGTACCGCCAAGCATAAACATTGAGTAGTCACTCATTGTACGTGCACCAGAGAACGAACGACCCATCAACTGTTTTTGAACTACGTTGACATCCATAATACCAGCCATACCATTGTTCATCAAACCGTCGATTAGTGACAACATAATTGGGTCGCTAGTACGTGCGCCGCCGAAACGGTAACCGATTTGTAGGTTTTCAGCCTCTAGTCCCCAAACCTCGCTTACGATTGGCGAAGTGATAGGCTCTTCTGGTTTGAAAGTTGGTTTTACGATATTTGGGTTTGGTTTGAGCGTTCCGAAGTATTTGTCAACGATTTCGATGGCTTCATCTGGATTGAAGTCACCTGCCATAATGACTGCCATATTGTTAGGCACGTACCAGTTACGATAGTAGTTCTTGATAGTAGTAATCGAAGGGTTTTTCAAATGGTCTTGAGTACCAAGTACTGTTTGTGAGCCGTAAGGGTGGTATTTGAACAACGCTGTATTCATTGCCTCATACAATTTACGAGCATCTTGAGTAAGTGACATATTTTTCTCTTCGTAAACTGTTTCGAGTTCGGTGTGGAAGCCACGAATAACGTTGTTTGCAAAGCGATCAACTTGAATCTTAGCCCAACGTTCGATTTCGTTCGATGGGATATCTTCTGTATAGTTAGTTTCGTCATACGAAGTCCAAGCGTTTGTGCCACGAGCCCCGATTGTTGACATCATTTTGTCGTACTCGTTAGGAATAGAGTATTTACTAGCTTCATAGCTAAGCGAGTCAATGATTTTATACTTTGCTTTTCTCGCTTCTTCGTCTGTTAGTAGGCGATACTCTTCGAATTGAGCTTCGATTTGGTCGAGCAGTTGTTTCTCTTTAACATAATCTGATGTGCCAAATTTTTCAGTTCCTTTGAACATCAAGTGTTCGAAGTAGTGAGCCAGACCTGTTGTTTGTGCAGGGTCGTTTTTGCCACCTACACGAACAGCAATATAAGTTTGGATACGTGGTGCTTCCTTATTTACACTCATATAGACTTTTAATCCATTGTCAAGAGTGTAGATACGGGTTTGGGTAGGATCTCCTGGTACGGTTTCGTACTTGCGAGTTGCTGCAAAAGTAGTTGTAACTGCCAATAGTACAACTATAAAGAGCGATAAAATCTTTCTCATAGATTATTTAGGTTTAGTTAATTAAAAGATATTTCTGTTTCTACGAAGTTAACATCTTCAAAGATATGAAATATTATTTTCAATTCAAAGATATTTTTGAACTAGTTTTTTAGAATAGCTGTTAAGACAATAACAACGCTCATTTATCATACTCTATCTAATGATATCTTTGATTTTTACCCTCTCTACCTTACCGTATTTCGAAAGTGCTGTCATATCCATCTTCTTGCTATCTCCAACTATTGTGTATATAATAGGAGAGCCGGATACTATTTTTGAGCGGAAAAACTCTTCCAAATTATCGGTTGTAATATCTGGCAAAACATCGTACATCATTTTATTCATATCTTCGTTGTAACCTAGGTTGATAAGTCCAACGATATCTCTTGCAACTTGGCGTTGCTCTGGGTAGTAGTTCGAAAAGTTGTTAGTAAGGTCTGTTTTGAGGGTTTGAAGTCTAATGGGGTCATACTCTAAGTTGTTAACAATCGAATCCACAACGGCAATTGCCTCTTCCGCTTTGTCGTTTTGAGTCGATAGGTAGAGCTGCATCAATGCAGGAGTGGAGTAGAATATTGGAGCAGGTGCGCTAATCGACCCAGAGGCAGCATAAGCCAATGAACGGAACTCACGAATCTCCTGGAATAACAGTGAGTTCATACCTCCGCCAATATAACTCCCTGCGACACTTGCCAAAACTCTATCTCTATCACTATTTATTGCCTGACTTGGAATGTAGGCTCGAATGATTGCTTGAGTCGCTTTTGGAGTGTCGATAAAAAATATTGTAGGTTCACTATATCGTTTTAGTTCTAAATTTTTTACATCTTTAGATTGGGTAACTACCGAGAAATCATAACTATTCTTGAGCGCAGTTACTACATCTTTTGCCTCTTTCTTGCCATAATAGTAAACATCGCACTGAGTTTTTTGCAACTCGTCGAGCATAGAGGCGAAGTCTGTGGCTTTTAGTTTGCGAATCTCCGAGGCTGTCAAGTTATTAAGAAATGATGAGTTTTTTGGGTCGATAACATAATTTAGAAGAGCTGAGCTAATTGTGCTATTGCTTTTTCGAGCCGCTTTCTGCTCTAAAGCTCTGTTGTCGGCAATCTGTTTGATTTTTTTGTCGTCTTTCTCGATTGATTTTAGTTGCGAGGTAAATAGCTTAACGGTTTGTTCAAAATTCTTCTCATATCCTTGCACATAGATTCTAAAACTGTTACCTTCGACCGATGTATAGACTCTTGCGCCGAGTTTTTGCAGCTCTTTATTAAACTTTGTGCGCTTCATTGAGTCCGAGCCAACCATTTCTATATAGTATGACAGATGCTCCAACTCTGGTCGTGCTCGCTTACCAATTTGGTACGTAAAACCAAGTGTAAAGATGTCGTTTATACTGTTTTTAGAGCCGTAGAATTTTACTTGAGGGGTAATTTGCTCTACAGTAACGTCCTTTCCAAAATCCAAGAATTTAGGTTCTGTCGTTTTAGTTGGGATTTTCTCTAACTCTTTGGCGTACTCTGACTGTTGGTTTTTGCCTCCGGGTGCGATTTTCTCGAAATTCGGTTTCGAAAGTCGCTCTTTTGGGTAGTCGCCAGTTTTCTTGTTGATTACAGCATAATTGTCTGTAAAGTAGCGATTCGCAACCTCTTTGATATCTTCGGTTGTGATTTTCTCAATCGCTTCAACTTCGCCAAGGTAGTCGTCCCAACTTTTTCCCATTGTGATAAGTTTAATCATCACATCGGCACGAGATTCGAGGTTTTCGATTTCAAAATCTTTACCTCGTTTAATCGATAGTTTTGCACTTTCGAGCATCGTTGGGTCTATGTCGCCACGCTTTAGCCTCTCGATTTGCTCAAAGAACATTGCTTCGGCTTTTTTCATCGACCCTCCAATCAAGTTTGGGATTATAGCACCGCCCAACATTCCTTCGTTACCCATCTGGTAACTCATAACAGTTGCCATCATCACCTTACCAGCATTAGAAAGACTGTCGAGGTAGCCTGTCGAGTTATTGTTATTGAGGAGCTGCATTGCGACATCCATTTTTAGTATATCATCGTTTCCAGCCTTTAGCCCACGCCAACCAATTAGTTTAGCTCTGACAATTGGGATTGGAACTTTTACGTCGTACTGTTCCCCTTTTTTGAACTCACGAGGTGCAGGGTAGTTCTTTTCGACCTTTTCGCCACGAGGTATTCGTCCAAATGTGCGTTCGAGTATTGGTAAAAGCTTCTCTGTATTAAAATTGCCACACATCACCAACTCCATATTGGCAGCATTGTAGAACTTGTCGAAAAAAGCTCTCATCTCGCTCATTCTCGGATTTTTTAGGTTCTCGGTTGTGCCAATAATTGAATAAGCATAAGGCGATGGCGAGAAGTATAGCTCTTGCACTTTGTCAAAGGCTATGCTACCAAGCTCGTTGTCATACATATTTTTCTCTTCATACACCGTTTCGAGTTCGCTCTGGAACATACGAAAAACAGGATTTAGTAGCCTCTCGCTATTAATTTCGCACCACTGCTCAATGTAGCTCGATACAAATGGGTTGTGATAAACCGTAACATCAAATGATGTGTAGGCGTTTAACGATGAGCCTCCATATTTTGATGTTAGCTTGTCAAATTCGTTTGGTATAACATACTTTGCCGCCTCTACACTAAGACGATTTATCTGCTGTTGCACTTCGAGGCGTTTTTCGCTGCTTGTTGTGATGGCAAGAGTGTCGTAGAGCATCGCAATAGAGTCGAGTAGTGGCTTTTCGGCTGCGTAGTCGAGTGTTCCTATTTTGTCAGTCCCTTTGAATGCTATATGCTCGAAGTAGTGAGCAATACCAGTTCCCGGAGCATCAATAGCTCCAGCCTTAACTACCATAGCTCCGAAGGCTTTGTTTGAAGTGTGGTCTTCGTTTAACCATACCTTTAGCCCATTACTTAGTGTGTGTTGTGTAACAGTAAGCTGTGCACTAGCGGTTACAAATAGTGCGAATGTAAATAGGAATAATAGACTCTTTTTCATTGTGTGGTGGATTTTGAGAAAGTAATTGTAACAATATAACAAACGTATCAAAGCATAATTCATTGCCTTTGATACGTTTGTGTTTCAAGAGTCAGAACAATTTCTAATTCTTCTTAATCTTTATGTTGGCGTAACGGTTTGAAATAGTGACTTTTGCATTTGGCGTGCCGCTTCCTGCTGTACCCATCATCGAGGTCGAATTGCTCGAATTGTTGGTCAGACGATTAGTGGTCGTAATGCCATCGAAATTAATTGAGCCATAGCTTGAGCTTAGTGCATAATCGAACGATGAGTTACCATCAATGCCAACCACAACTCCTGAATATGAAGATTTAATATCAACCTCTTTAAATTTAGAGCCGACGTTAATTTTAATATCGCCATATTTAAGGTTATTTACCACAACCTTGTTTTCAATCATACCAATCGAGCAGTTTGAGTAGCCTATTTCGCTCATCTTCAAACTTTCTACGTTTCCGATTTTCATATTGTCAACATAGCCTAGATACCCCGTCACCGCTTTTGCGTTGCCAATCGTAACTTTGCCATATTTGCAATTTATCTCAATATCTGCTAGATTTCCTGCCTTCAAGTCGCCATACTTTTGGTCGATATTGAGTTTGCCTTTAACGTTTCCGAGTGTTGTGTTGCCATATTTCGAAACAATTGTAGCATCTCCATTGATGTTACTAGCTTTGAGGTTGCCATATTTGATATCTGAGTTTAGTGAGTTTAACTCTTGTTCAACCGTAGCGTTGCCATACTTGTTGTTGATAGTCATATAGAGCCCTTTTGGCATCTTGACAATAATGTCAATCTTGTAGCCAATATTCTTATTGCCATATCTTTTTTGCATAGCATTAATGGCATCGTGATTAATTACAGTCTCGATTTTTGTACCATCGTTTCCGTTAGGATACAACTTTACATCTATGTTTTTAAGCACTTCGTCTGCTGTTTTTTGTGAGTTTGCCATACCTTTAAGTTCGGCAACCATCGATATTTCGTTTTTGTCCCACGCCTCAAATTTTATGTTTGCAAATTTCAGCACAGCTGTAATCATATTCTTGTTTACACTACACTCTTTGGTTATTGTTCGTTTTGCCTCAAATTTATAACTGTTTGCTTCGGATTTTTGACTAAATATCAGTGTCAAAGCTATAATCAATGATATTCTTATAATTGTTCTCATTTTAGTATCTGAGTTAAATGATTAATGGTTTGTTGTTTATTATTGTATCTTTGAATTGTTAGAGCTAAATAGCGCTCTGTGTCGGTATTAAAAAGTGTGATTGGAAGTTGTGAATCCTCGAAACTCTGGTCAATCTCTTGAAGCTCGTTCTCAATTTCAGTTTGAGTTTCAATATTTTTTGTTGCTAGTACTTTTCTCAGTTCCACTTTAGCCTCTTCAATCTGCATTTCGTAATACTCTTTGACCTCTTCTACCTCGTTTTGTTCTGCTGTTAGTGTGACCGACGAAGGCTGAGAGTTGAAATTGATATAAAATGCAATTGCCACTACTGCCACCGCACTAGCTACCGTTGCTATGAGGTAGGCTGTGCGACTCTGTTTTGGAGGCTTTGGTCTGACCTCAAGTAATGGTTTTGTGGGTTGAGTCTGGGGCGTTTCACTGTTTGTAGTATCACTTTGGTTCAACAGCTCCAATTTACGCTCCATACGTTCACGATGTCCACTGGGAGGCATATCAAAAGAGTCGTTTTGAACTAACTCTTCGCTGTTATCTTTGAAAAAATCTTCTATTGTTTTCATCTCTTATCTGTTCATTATCTCTATTAACTTCTGTTTGGCTCTTGAGTATTGCGACCTAACGCTCGATTCGGTTATCTCTAAATATGCTGAAATCTCCTCAAAATCTAGCCCTTCATATAGTTTTAGAGTGATTATTGTTCTATATCCTACGGGTAATTTTTTTTTTTCCTCGTTTACCTGTTCACTCTCCCAATTCGACTTGTCCACCTCCGTACTCTGCCCCTTTGTCCTCTACACACTCCTATCTCTTCTT
>CAMTOL010000020.1 GCA_947074135.1 uncultured Rikenellaceae bacterium | reverse complement strand
CAAAAAAGAGGTAAACCAGCGCCCAACACCCTACTGAGGCAAATGTCACAAGCATTGCAATACCTAAAATAGTTCCAAACCCTCTACTCTCCACTCCTTGATAATCAATCTGTTGACGGCTATGTCCTAGAAATGTTAGACCCAAACTTTTTGTAAGGTTAAATATTGTCGAAGCTGCTGCAAGCGCCACCACAATAATACCTAAGACTGCAATAATAGATAGCTCCACAATTGCTATTGACTTGAAAAGCACAAAAAAGAGCAGAAACTCTGCTATAAAACTACCAAAGAGTGGCACTGAACTAAGCGACATACTTCCCATAGTAAAGAGCGAAGCAGTAAATGGCAATTTACGCCACAGTCCACCCAGATTAGAGATTGTGTCGTCACCCACCACCCTAACAACTGTTGCGGTAGCACTAAATAGTGAGGCTTTACTAATCGAGTGAGAGAAACACTTAAGCACAGCTGCAATAATTGCGAGGAGCGCAACTTCGTTCAATCCCTGACTTTTAGCGTAGAACGATAGTCCAATACCAAAAACAATAAGTCCCACATTTTCAATTGAGGAGTAGCTCAGCACTCCACTTAGAGTGTTACTTTTAATCATCATAAACGCCCCATAGATGGTCGATACTAGTCCTAGAGCAATCAGAATAAGCGATACTAGTTCAACATTTTGCGTATAGTATGTAACTGTGATAATTCCAAACACTCCCATATTGGTTGACGAGCAGGCCATCAGAGCAGCCCCCACTCCCAACGACGAGCCATATGTTCGAGGCAGCCAAAAGTGAAAAGGAAAGAGCGCCGATTTCAGTCCAAAACCGACAATAAATAGCAGCCACGGCAGGAGTCCCATAGAACCTTTACCAAAGATTAAAGCAGTCGAGCTACCGACAGACATAAAACCTGAGAGTATAAAAACAAACCCTACGTGCATAGCGATAAAGTATAGCACTGCACTATGCAGATACTCTCGTCGCTGTGAACCAAGCATCAGAAGCGCAAATGAGCTCAATCCCATCAACTCCCAATTAATTATAAAGTTCCACACTCCCGTCGATAATACATTAGCAACTGGCACTGCAACAATCTGAGATATTTCGGTTTGCGTCTGTCCAATCGCAGCGACTTCACCCTGTCCTCCGCTAATCGAGCACATCACACCAACAACCGACACCAAAAGCACAATAACTGAACTATAAAACAGTGATAATTGAGGGGGTAATTGAGTTGGTGAATCTCTGAATATAAACAGTATAGGAAGAAATGTTGCACAAAGAATCAACACAAATATCGAGCTAAATGGAGTTAATGTCATCGACGACAACCAGTTAGCACCAATAGTTAACCCACATAGTTCATTGAGAGCAACAATAGTGTAAAAGAGAGTTATCAAGCACACTACAACCACTGTTGCAATTCGTTTACCCCGAGTTGGGAGAATGAATGGCACAATAGCAAATATGAGAAGGTATAAATTATTCATATAACGTTGCTTGAACTACAAATATTTAACATTAATCTTTAACGTCCTAAACTCAACTTCCACACAATCTAGATATCTTTGCGCATAGAGGCAAACTTAGATATCACAGAGTGCATTGATAAACCGCACAAACGGCAGCCGTTTCTGTTCTCAATCGCGCATTACCAAGCGTTATAGCTTTATAATCATTTTTAAGCGCAAATTCGACCTCTTCGGGCGAGAAATCTCCCTCAGGACCTATCATCACAACATATTGAGACTCCGAAGTTGGTATTCTAATCTTTTCGCCTTCGTTGCAGTGGGCAATAAAACCAGCTGGATTAGTTGTCACAAAATCTCTAAACTTTTGAGGCTCTTCGATTGTAGGCAAGAATCCTTTAAGTGACTGTTCAGCTGCGCTTCTGGCTATTCTTTTAAGTCTATCTACATTAACACTCTTTCTTTCACTTCGTTGACTAATAATAGGGACGATAACAGTAGCTCCAATCTCAACAGCTTTTTCGACTGCCCACTCCACTCTATCCATACTCTTAGTTGGGGCAATTGCAATTGTTATTTTGGTGTCAATTTGACGACCAAAATTATCTTCTACTGTTTCGACCTTTACCAAGGTCCCCTTTTTCACTGCCTCAACAACTCTACACTCATAGAGCCTCCCCTGCCCATTACAAATCGAGATAACACTTCCAACCTCACACCTAAGAACCACAACTATATGGTGCGACAACTCGGGCGATAGCACAATGCTACTACCAACATCAATTCCTTTTTGGGGAAGAGTTGTATCGTAAAAAAGTTGCACTTAATTATTTTTAAGAGGTTACATTCTACTTTTAGTTGAACTTACAAGTGCAAATTTAGAAAAAAACTTTAAATTAATCGCTTTTCATCTTATCATTAATTTTTTATCTCTTCTTTCTAAGGCATTGAGTTGAAATATCTCAAAATAATTACGATATTTGTGAATTGAGGAGAGTTAACAGAATTTACTTTTGAGTACTATTTCGCATAATCAAAACAATAACTATATTTATCTATGAAAAAACTTATTCTTGCAGCTGCTATGACTACACTTATCAGCTCGGCAGCAATTGCCCAAAATCCACTTATGGAGAAGTGGAACACTCCTTTTGAGGTTCCTCCGTTTTCGAAAATCAAGACTGAGCACTACCTACCTGCAATTAAAGCTGGTATGGAGGCAGAGAAGGCTGAGATTAAGGCTATTGCCGAGAATCCTGCTCCTGCAACCTTTGTGAACACTATTTTGGCATATGACAACAGCGGAGCCGAACTAGGCAGAGTATCTTCTGTTTTTGGTTGTATTACAGGAACTGAGATGAATGCCGAACTCGAAAAAATACAGCGTGAACTATCTCCACTTACGACTGCTCATCGCAGCGATATTGCACTCAACGAGAAGCTATTTGCTCGTATCAAAGAGGTATATGAGAAGCGTTGGCAATTGGGAGAATTGGAGGCTCGTTTAACCGAGAAGATTTACAAAAGTTTCGAGCGTAGCGGTGCAAATCTTCCTGCTGCAAAAAAGGAGGAACTACGCAAAATCGACCAGGAGTTGGCAATGGCTACTCTTAACTTTGGCAATAACCTTCGTCGCGACAATGGTGCTTTTGCACTCAACATTACCAAGAAAAGCGACCTAAAAGGTTTGTCAGAAGCTCAAATCAGTGCTGCTGCTGCTGAGGCTAAGAAGCGTGGTCTTAAAGGTTGGGCATTCACACTCGACAAACCATCGATGATTCCATTCTTGCAGTACAGCGAGAACCGTTCACTTCGCGAGAAGCTATACAAAGGTTACCTTGAACGTTGTAACAACAATAATGACGCTGACAACAAGAAGGTTTTGACTGAGATTGCTAATCTTCGCATCAAACGAGCTAATCTACTTGGTTTCGACTCTCACTCTGCATTTACTCTTGATAGAGTGATGGCAAAAGAGCCTGCCAACGTTTACGCTTTACTTAACGAGCTTTGGGAACCTGCACTCAAACTTGCAGACAAAGAGATGGAGGAGATGAAGGCATTGCCAGGTGCTCCTAAAGATTTCCAAAGTTGGGATTGGTGGTACTGGGCAGAGAAACTTCGTGAGGCTAAATACTCGCTCAACGAGGAGGAGTTGCGTCCATACTTTGCATTGAACAATGTTCGTGACGGTATCTTCAAGCTTTCGGGAGATTTGTTCGGAATGCAGTTCAAGGAGTTGAAAGATATTGAGATTTACAACCCTGAGAATCAAGTTTTCGAAGTTCTTGACCGCAACAACAACCATTTGGGAGTTCTTTATATGGATTTTCATCCACGCGCGGGCAAACGAGTTGGTGCTTGGTGTACACGTTTCAAAGGTATGAGCTACAAAGAGGGTCATCGTGATGCTCCTATTGTGTCGGTTGTGTGTAATTTTACTCCTCCCGCAAAAGCTGGCGAACCTGCTCTTTTGAATCTGGACGAGGTTGAAACATTCTTCCACGAGTTTGGACACGCTATTCACTCACTCGTTTCGACAGCTCCTTACAAAGGTTTAGGTGGCGTTGAGCGTGACTTCGTGGAGCTTCCATCACAAATTATGGAGAACTGGGCATTTGAGCCGCAAATCTTGGCTACTTACGCTAAACACTACAAGACTGGCGAGGTAATCCCAGCCGAATTGGTCGAAAAAATCGAAAAGAGCGCACTGTTTAATCAAGGTTTTGCAACGGTTGAGTATTTGGCGGCATCGCTACTTGATATGAACTACCACACTCTTACAACTCCACTAACAGCAACTGTTGGTGAGTTCGAAGATGACTACTTGCGTGGTATTGGTCTTATGCCTCAAATTGTTCCTCGCTATCGTTCGACCTATTTCCAACACATCTTTAGCGGTGGTTACTCTTCAGGCTATTACAGCTATATTTGGGCTGAGGTGCTAGATGCAGACGCATTTGCAGCGTTTGTTGAGACAGGCGATTTATTGAACCCTGAGGTTGCACAACGTTTCTTGGACGAGGTATTGACAAAAGGGGGTACTGCTGATGGCAATACACTTTATCACAACTTCCGTGGCAAAGAGCCATCAAAAGAGCCATTGATGCGCAAACGCGGTCTATTGTAGAGCATTTCTGCATAAAACTAAAAAAAACAGCACTATCATTGATTTGACAGTGCTGTTTTTGTTATTTAGAAATAATGTTAAAAGTGCTATTTTTTAGGCAGCAGTTGGAAACGGACTGTAATTGTTTGGGTAATTTGGATTGGTTTTAGCGATAAATCTTGTGGCAGTTCAACAGCCTCTTGCGAGTCGCCAAGAAGTTTCGATTGCGTACGAGCTAACGTATAATTTGCAACTGGAGCATCGCTAGAGTAGTCGTTTATTTGAATTGCCGAACCAATAGTCTGACCTACAGCTTCGGTAAGCGTAGTAGCTGTTTGTTGAGCATTTTTCATCGCCTCTATTCTCAAGTTCTGACGAATCATCTCCATCGAGTCATTATAGGTTTTCTGAACACTAGCATTGGCAACTCCAAACTCATCAAAAGCCGAAAAAACATCAGCCAGCTGCTCTGCGCTACTTAACGTTAATAGATAGTTTTTGAACTGATAGATTGTTTTGCGTTTCTCTCCAACCGACGATTGAGATACAACTTTCAACTGTTTTTTGACATCAATATCGGCAGCCTTAAGAGCTTTAGCAAGCGCATCTTCTTGATGTTTAAGGGTTATTTTGCCTTTGCTTGGAGCCTCGCTTAGCGAGATAGCAACATCAATCTTATTAGGCTCTACAGTAGCGTTAGCAGAGCCTCTAACTTCGATATATGGCTCATTTTGAATGTTAATTTGTTGTGCTTGGCTACTAAGTGTTGCTGACAGCAGCAGTGCAATTGCAATAAAAAGTGTTCGTTTCATAATTTGTTAGTTTTTTTAAAGTTATTATTATTTACCATTGAATTAATATGTTCTCTACACTACCTTTTGTGAACATTAAAGCGAAGCTTCAGATCTCCAAGGCAGTTCAGGCTAGTGTGCAGACGGTAACTAAAGTAATGACAAAGGCTTTTTGTGTTACCTTTTCTCCAAAAATAGTAACGATAGCAAGCGGTATTGTTAACAATTTATTAGCATTACTCATCTGTTATTAACGAGTCAAAGTGTATATTAAGTATTGTTTCTATAACTATAGATGCAAAATAGAGCAAAAAGTTACATTATTTAGCAGTTTTATATTAAATTTGTTAACCAAACCAAAGTAAACAAATGGAACAAAACCACCTCTACGATATAGCATTAACGCTTTGCAAAGGCATAGGCGCAAAGGGTGCGGCCTCGCTCATTGAGCTCTGTGGCAGTGCCGAAGATATCTTTAGCAAAAGCTCTGCCGAACTCTTCGATTTAGGTATAAAACCTCGAGTTGCCGAAGCACTGCAACAAAAAGAGTCGCTAGAGAGAGCTGAACAGATAGCCAATCAGTGCGCAGCACAAGGTGTTAGCGTACTAGTCAAGACCAAAAGTGCCGACTACCCCACTCTACTCAAAGAGTGTGGCGATGCACCACATATTCTCTACAAGTATGGCAACATCGACCTTAATTCTAAGAAGTTAGTAAGCATTGTGGGCACTCGTCGAGCAAGTGATTTGGGTAAGCAGCGAAGTGACGAGATTGTGGCAGAGTTGGCTAATGCCTACGACGATATCGTGATTGTCAGTGGATTGGCATTTGGAATCGACAAACAGGCACACTTGGCAGCTCTGCATAACAACGTTCCAACAGTTGCCATACTTCCGGGTTGGGTGCTCGATATTACCCCTTCATCGCATCGAGAATTGGCACGCAGAATTGTGCGAAGTGGCGGTGCAATTCTCTCGGATATGCCACCCCAGACTGTTATTGGCAAGGCTAGTTTTTTGAGTCGTAATCGCCTAATTGCAGGAGTGAGCAGCGCAACGATAGTAGTGGAGTCGCCCGAAAAGAGTGGTTCGACGAGCACCGCAAACATAGCTCACAGCTACGACAGAGCTGTTTTTGCACTTCCGGGCAGAAGTTCCGACACCAACGCCTACGGCACTAACCTACTCATTAAAAACGGTAAGGCAATTCTTTATCAAGATGTAAGTGATTTAGCAACCGAACTTGGTTGGGTTCGTCGCACAGCGATTAAGGTTGACGAAAAGGTGCTAGGTGCACTACCCGACTACCTTCGCAGGGTGTATGACTCAATGCCACAAAATGAACCGATTACGTTAGATGAAATTTCGGAAACACTAGACCTAGGTATTGGCGAGGCAAGTTCGGCACTGATGCAACTAGAAACCGCAACTCTCATAAAATCAATCCCCGGCGGACTCTATATCAGAGCAAGGTTCTAGACAATTGTCAATTACAGTAAGAACTAACAAAAGAACATTGTCAATTCTTAACTGAAGTAGATTGCCACTCTTTGAGATACAGAGGTTCAGCATAGGCAACATCGGCAAATTGCTCTGCATTATAAGCCTCAAAAGCAGCCTCTGCAAAATATCTTGCCGAAGTGCCAACACCATCAATATAATGCACCTCTAAACCATTTTTTTGTAGCTGTTCGACACACTTTGCCGCTCCACTTCCAAAAATATAGAGCGGTTTTTCGATCTCTTTAAAACTATCCTCTCCAACAATCATTGGTTGAATTTCGGTCATTTGCTCCCCACTTGGATTATAGAGAGCCGTATAGATCTCCATACGCCTAGCATCAATCATCGGACAGAGCAGATAATTCTCCTTCAACTTTTCGTCATTTAGAAGCTCAATAGCACGACAAACTAGCCCTCTAAGCGAATCAATAAGCAATAGTGGTATATTCGCCCCAAAACAGACTCCCTTAGCCGTAGATAGCCCAATACGAAGCCCTGTATAAGAGCCTGGTCCATAACTTACCGCAACGGCATCAACTGCTCCACACTGCTCCAAGATCTGTTCTATATAGGGCGCAAGTAATCGGCTATGTTCACTGTTCGAACTGGCAGCCGAAGCACTATCTCCACTACTCAACTCCGCAATGCAGCGACCATTCTGCGCCACTGCAACCGAACACTCCGACGCGCTCGTTTCTATAATAAGTATCCTTTTATCTTGCTCCACAACACCATTTATTTCTTAGTTTTCGCTCCGTCAACATCGACTTTCTGTCCATCTTGGAGCTCTTTGCTAAGCGTTGCAAATGGACCTACAACAATTTGTGAAGTTGTATCAATGCCTTCGCCCTCGATAACTATATATTGCTTGTCTTGAATGCCACTCTTAACGGCTACTTGTTTGACTGTCATCTCTTGAGGTTGATAAACAAAGACCACCTCCTCTTTCTCCTCGCCACGAGCTGTTACAGCTCCAATTTCAACCGATAGAGCCGATGTATTGTCGGTTTCGATATCTACGGCAGCCGACATTCCAGGACGAAATGGCGATGTCATTCCCTCTTTCAACAAATCGTTATAAGACTCTGGTTCGAGGTATATTCGCACCTCATACGATGTTACTTGGTCTGCGCTTGAGGCTGTATTCTTCGATGAGTTAGCAATGCGAGTTACCTTGCCGCTGAATTTACGTCCCAAATAGGCATCAATCTCTATTGACGCTTTATCGCCGAGTTCAACTCTCACAATATCATTCTCGTTGACATCAGCACGAATCTCCATTTGCGACAAATCTGCAATATTTAACAGTTCAGTACCAGCCATTTGCGCTGTACCCACTACTCTCTCGCCTAGTTCCACGTTGAGTTTGCTAACCGTTCCCGCACTTGGAGCATAGATAGTAGTTTTGTGCAACTGTTCGATACTCTCTTTTAGTGCAGCTTCGGCGCTTTTGATATTAAATTCGGCTGTATTTTTTTGTGCTTTAAGCGATAGATAGCT
Source organism: uncultured Rikenellaceae bacterium (assembly GCA_947074135.1). Classification (GTDB taxonomy): domain Bacteria; phylum Bacteroidota; class Bacteroidia; order Bacteroidales; family Rikenellaceae; genus Mucinivorans. The sequence continues at coordinate 8,382 of CAMTOL010000020.1, read as the reverse complement.
ACTTTCAGCACTTTCAAACTCCGAGGCCGAAATAGCTTTTTGTTCGAACAACTGTTTTTGACGAGCATATGTTTGTTCTGCACCTTTAAGCTGCGCTTCGATTTGCAATAGTTGCGCTTTCGACGAGTTGAGCGACGCTTCGGTACGCTCTACAATTGATTCGTATGTATCGGGCTTAATTTTAAGCAGCAGTTGACCTTTCTGTACATAGTCACCCTCTTCTACCAACAGTTCCACAATCTCACCAGACACTTCAGGAGCAATTTTAACCTCCACAACAGGTTGTACACGACCATTGGCAGAGATAATTTCGGTAATCTCTCTTGATTGAGGTTTTTGTGTCATCACCCGACTAAAAACTTCAGGCTCGAATGCTTTTTTGAGCACAATAACAACAACAATTAGAGCTATGATACCCCAAATAATCAGTTTTCTTTTTTTGCTTTTTTTCTTCTTAGCCATAGTGATATGTAATTAAAATAAATTCTAATAGACAGCCTTGAACTGCTCCAAGAAACGTTCGTCGTTCTCAAAATAGAGTCTCAAATCCTTAACTCCATACTTGAGCATCGTAATACGCTCAACTCCCATTCCGAACGCAAATCCAGTGTAAACACTCGAATCAATTCCGCAACTCTCCAACACCGCAGGGTCAACCATTCCAGCTCCCATAATCTCTAACCAGCCAGTCCCCTTACAAACAGCACAACCCTTGCCTCCGCACAAATTGCACGACACATCAACCTCAGCACTAGGTTCAGTAAAAGGGAAATATGATGGACGAAGACGAATCGTTGACTGCTCGCCAAAACACTCTTTAGCAAAATACTCGATAGTCTGCTTCAAATCAGCAAAACTCACATTTTTGTCAATGTAAAGCCCTTCGACCTGATGAAAAATACAGTGTGCACGATACGAGATAGCCTCGTTACGGAACACTCGACCAGGACAAACAACCCTAATAGGCGGTTTTTGACGCTCCATAACTCGCACCTGAATCGACGAGGTGTGGGTACGCAACAAGATATCTTTATCAACAAAGAATGTATCCTGCATATCTCTAGCAGGGTGGTTCTCTGGAAAATTCAACGCTCCGAAAACGTGCCAATCATCTTCGACCTCTGGGCCATCGGCAGTCACAAAACCAATACGATGGAAAATATCGAGAATCTGCTGTTTCACAGCCGATATTGGGTGACGCGAACCAACACTTTGCACCGAGGCAGGAAGGGTTATATCAATATCTGATTCCACGCTTGCCGAGGAGCTGTTAACTGCATTTTCGACCAACTCTTTTAGTTGAGCAATTCGTTCAACAGCAGCGTTCTTTAGTCCATTAATATCGCGTCCAAACTCTTTTTTCTGTTCGCCACTAAGCGCAGAAAACTGCTCTATAAGCTCCGTAACTCTCCCTTTTCGACCAATATAGGCAATACGCAGTGCCTCAACCTCTTCGATAGTTGCAGCCTTAGCCGCCGCAATAGCACTCTTTAGTTCCTCAATTTTCTCTTTCATACATTCATAACCGTAAATCAAAAATCTTTTCGATTTACCTTCTCTATTAATATTTATTAATCTTAATTGTATTAATTTTCACATCACCGACAGGTCGATCATTTTTATCGGTTTCAACCTTACCTATGGCATCAATCACCTCAAGACCTTTTGTAATCTCGCCATAAACTGTATAATTACCATCGAGGAATGGTGTCGGCACAAGTGTTAGATAAAACTGCGATCCACTACTTTTCTTCTCTGGATTAACATTATCGCCTAAACGAGCAGCCGCCAAAACCCCTCGCTTGTGTGTAAGTTCTGCAAATATCTCCGCATCAATGTCATAACCAGGTCCGCCATTACCTAACAACTCTCCTGGTTGAGCATTTTTCGAGTTTGGGTCGCCTGCTTGAATCATAAAACCATCAATTACTCGATGAAACAACAAACCGTCATAAAAACCTGATTCAGCAAGTTTTATGAAATTATCTCGATGCAACGGCGTAGCATCATAGAGGTTAACTGTAATATCTCCCATATCGGTTGAAATAACGGCATAATAACTTGCGTCAGCTGTAATTTGTTTGATCTGACTGCTATTAGAGTTGCAAGAAAATGATAAAACTACCAAAAACAAGCACCAAATTTGATTAACTATTTTTCTCATTGTAATAAAAATGTAAATATTTGGGTCAAAATTACTAAATTTACGCCAAATATAGCACCCTTTTTCGAAGTAAAATAGAGTTTTTCGTCAAATAGCTAAAAAATTCGAGTCCAAATGAAAAAATATATCCTCCTCTCGACAATACTTTTGTCTTTCCAAATATCACTTTTTGCAGTCAACAATAGTTATTATTCAATAGAAGGTCATAATCATAGCAACCAACATAAGTCTTTAGATTTAAACACAATAGGCGATTCATCAGCACTATATCAATCTCAACAATCATTAGATTTACAAGACACGGTTATACACAAATCTCTGCTCTACCCGACCCAAAAAGGTGGAATTGGTTTAGTTCTTAGTGGAGGTGGCGCAAAAGGGCTTTATCACGTTGGGATTATTAAGGCGCTCGAAGAGAATGATATTACCATTGATTATGTTGCAGGGGCTTCGATGGGAGCTATTGTTGGGTCTATGTACGCTTCGGGGTGGAGTCCAGAACGTATGTGGAATTTTTTTCTAACCGACTCTGTTTCAACTTGGCTCACTGGCAAAATCCCCGATAAATACAGAGGATATTATCTCCGTTTTGACCCCACAGCCGAGATGGTTGGCATCAACCTAATAAAAGATACAACGACCAGCAAGAATGTTGTTCAGCTCCCAACAAATCTAATTTCACCCTACCTAATTGACCTAGCATTTATAGATCTTTTAGGTCCTGCTTCGGCAGCTGCAAACAATAACTTCGACTCGTTGATGGTGCCTTTTCGATGCGTTGCTAGTGATGTTTACAAAAAAGATTTAGTTGTTTTTGACAAGGGATTACTTCCATTTGCTGTTCGAGCTTCGATGACCATTCCTCTAGTTTTCAGACCTCTACAAATGGACTCTACCCTGCTTTTCGACGGTGGCGTTATGAATAATTTTCCTTGGCAGACTCTTCAGAAGGACTTTAATCCCTCTCACTATATCGGAGGTATATGCACCGATAACTTCGACAACCCTGCTCAAAATAACGTCATTGGACAGGTGATGGTCCTTCTCACTCGTATGACCGACTACAATCTTCCCGACACCACAAAAGATGTATCGATAGCTCGATTAATGCCCGATATTGGTGTGTTGGATTATAGCAAGGCTGCAATAGTGATGCAATATGGTTATGACGATGCTATGGCCCAAATGGAACAGATTAAGCAGAAGATTCACTCTCGCACCACAAAAAAGGAGTTAGACAAGAAGAGGGCTGACTTTATAGATAGGATACCCGAATTAGCCTTCGATTCGGTTCGAATCGAGGGACTTACGCATCAACAGGAGCTATACGTTAGAAGACAATTGGGGTTACACCTTCACAAAAACTTCACTTTTGAATACTTTTACGACAAATATCTCAGGATATTGTCGGCAGAGGTATTTACAGGTCAATTCCCTCGACTTGAATATGATCAAGAGAGTGGTTTTTATAGACTCTCGATAAAAATGGCAACTAAGCAGGTAATGCGTTTTTCGCTAGGTGGCAATATCTCCTCCTCATCTCTCAACCAGGGATATGTTGCTTTCGACTACCGCCATACCACATCCGTTTCATCATCATATCGACTACAAGGGAATTTCGGTATGTTCCACAATGGCATTAAGGTAGGGGGTCGTCACGACTTTTACTCAAATTTTCCATTTTACATTGACTATAACTTCTCGTACGGCGATTTTAACTACGATGGGAGCAATATGGAACCCTACTATCGCAACAAAGATTGGCGATTCAAGAAGCAGGAGAATTTGATATTTACAACATCGGTATCGATACCTGTATTTGGTAATTCGGCATTCAAGGGAAGAGCATATGGAGGTCGGACAAAATATCAATATTTCGAGACTTTACACACCTCAGTTGACCAACCATCAAACAGCAAATTTAAGTTCTTTGCTGTCAATCTTGAGGTAGAAACAAGTACCCTTAACTATGCACAATATGCAAATCAGGGAAAAAGACAGCTCGTTTCAGTTCAGTTTATTAATGGTTGGGAGGACTATACCCCAGGTACTGTAACTAAAGACAACAACCTCACCAATCAATCAAATCGTTGGTGGATAGAGGCTCGTTACACAAGGGAGCAGTATCTACCTATTACAAAGTGGTTTACACTTGGGTATCTATTTGATGTAACGGCATCAAATCACCATAGTTTTTCAAACGCACTCTCGAGTTATATCACATCACCTCGTTTTGAACCAACTCCACAAATGCGAACAATGTTTATGACCGAGTTTGCATCACCCAGTTATATTGGAATGGGGGTAATGCCAACCTTTAACCTTTTGGGTAGTCAAACATTTTATCTCAAGACTTATGCATACGCCTTTATACCTCAAGATATAGTGTTAGTTGATAAAACCTGGTATGCACCGACAGTCGAACGATTATCAGAGTTTACTAAGTTTGTTTTTGGAGGAAGCCTGATTTACCAAACCCCCATTGGTCCTGCATCGCTTACGCTCACAAAGTACACTACTGGCAAGGATAACTGGTGCTTCCAGTTTAACTTCGGCTACACTCTATTTAAGAACATTAGATTTTAGAATCCAAAAAAGATTCTCGGTCAACCAAACCTAATTTTAATACAGAAAAAGCAATAATATGCTCAAAAAACTATTCTCACAAACTGCCATTTACGGTCTAAGTGCAACGTTAGCAAAGTTTCTCAACTACCTACTAACACCCTATCTGACTCGTATTATGACCGATTCGGTTTATGGAGAAGTTTCATACTTTTATTCAATCATTCCCTTTGCAAATGTAGTTCTAACGCTTGGTTTTTCGACTGGATACTTTCGTTTTGCCTCTAATTGCGAGTCAATCGAACAACAAAAACGACTCTTTACCACACTGTGGAGCAGTGTTTCGCTTTTTGCTCTCATCTTTGCAGGAGTCGGAGTTGCACTGTTTCCTTCGGCAGCTACAGCTACAATGTTCACACTTATCCTTGTCGATAACATTGCTGCTATGCCCAACGCACTGCTAAGGCAGCAGGGTAGAGCAGTGCGCTACACAATAGCACAACTTAGTGGGGTTGTGGTCAATATCGTCCTCTGTTTTTGGTTCTACTCTTCGATTGAGGGGGCTTCTAGTTCGCCTGTATGGGTGCTACTTGCCAACTTGATTGCAAGTCTTATTTCGCTCATCGTGCTGCTTCCTTCGGCACTGAGAATGATAACCCGCCACATCGACACCAAACTATTAAAAAGCGTGGCAACATATAGCCTACCATTAATGATAGCAGGGGTTATGGGCATTGCAAGCGACTTTATCGACCGTCAGATGTTGCGTTGGGTACTTCCCGAAGATATTGCACTTGCTGAATTGGGTATCTACTCGGCGGTTGCAAAGCTAGCTGCACTGATGGTAATTTTCAGGCAGATGTATTCGTTGGGTGCTGAGCCCTTTTTTCTACAAAACTTCTCAAAGAGTGATTTTTCGAGGCTTAATGCTGCTGCTATGAAGTATTTTGTAGCAATTGGCATCATTATTTTCCTAGGCATAGCTCTATTCTCCGATATTTTCGGGTTAATTCTTGGTCGAGATTTTAGGGTTGGTATGGACTTGTTACCAATCTTACTTTTGGCAAATCTCTTGAGCGGCATACTAACAAATCTTTCGTTTTGGTACAAAGCCGCCGACAGAACTCGACTTGCAATATGGATAACCCTTACGGGAGTGATACTAACTGTTGGTTTCAATCTCTTGCTAATACCGCCACTAGGAGGCGAAGGAGCAGCGTTTGCTAGAGTAGGAGCGACCCTTGCAATGGTTGTCATTAGCTATGTTTTGGGGCAGAAATACTACAGAGTTGAGTACGACCTACGTTCAATAGGGCTTTACATTGGGTTGGGAGTTATAATATATGCGATTTCTCTCCAAACCGATGCAATATCGACCAATTTACTACGTTGGACAATTAATGGGGTGATGATTTTAGCATTTTGTGTTATATTTGTAGCTAAAGAGCGAATTTTTTCGCTTATCAGAAAGAGTAATAAATAATAAAAACAGTATAAAACTATGATAGTAAAGGTAATAAACCGTTCAGGACTTGATCTTCCATCGTACGAAACACCTGGCTCGGCGGGTATGGATTTAAGGGCAGCAATTAACGACCCAGTTGAGTTAAAGGCTGGTTGCAGGACGATGATTCCAACAGGATTATTTGTTGAGATTCCTGTGGGTTATGAGATGCAGGTGCGTCCTCGCAGCGGATTGGCGGCCAAAAAGGGGATAACGGTTCTTAACTCGCCTGGGACAGTTGATTCAGATTACCGAGGCGAAATTTGTGTTATTCTATACAACAGTAGTACAGAGAGTTTCGTTATAGAGAGGGGCGAGCGTATAGCTCAAGCCATAGTTGCTAAATACGAGAGGGTAGAGTGGAGTAGCGTTGAGGAGCTCTCATCAACCGAGCGAGGAGCTGGGGGTTTTGGTTCAACTGGTTTATAAATACCATAGTTGCGAGTAATTGTCTGCTGTTCAGCGGTTTGCTACATTAAAATTTAAGATTAAACAAAAGATATTTAAGTGATTAGAAAAGTTATTTTAGGAATTTCCATTATCATACTAGGACTTTTTTGCAACCTCCAATCAATTGGACAAGCAAAACAGCCCTATTTGTTCTTTTTGGGTGCTCAGAGCTACGTATTAGGCAATTTGGAGAACGCTCATAATATGTTCTTTGCGGTACTTGCCGAGAATCCAACTCACTCGCCATCATACTACTATCTAAGCCGTGTATCAGTGGAACTAGGCGAACCACACACAGCTAAAAGATACATTGACGAGGCACTTCGCATCGATAGTTCAAACACTCAATATCTTAACCACAAAGCGCAGCTTCTAATTGAACTCAAGGATTATAAAGCAGCTGAAGATGTGATAATTAAATTAATCGAGAAAGAGCCGTCAAACCAGAAAAATTATCTTGTAGGGGCCTATCTTATGCTTGAAACAAATAAAGCTGACAAGGCAATTGAGTTATGCGAGAAGTTCGAACAGCTTTATGGTATTGACGAAAAGATGGTTGACGTTCAACGTATGGCTTATATAACAAACGAGAGTTACTACGCCGCCGAGGGATATATGCAACGTGTCGTATCTGCATATCCCGAAAATATTGAATTTATAGTATCTCTAGCCGAAATCAATGCTGCGTTGCGCCACGACAGCGTTGCTCTAGCACTATTGGATAGAGCAACCATTATCGATCCAACGTCGGTTGATGTTTTGTTAGCACGAACAAACTACTATAAGATTACCAAGCAGAATACAAAGTTTATAGAATCATTAATTCCTCTATTTAGGAGTGCTGATATGCCTGTTGAGAAAAAGATAGCCATATTTAAGAGTGAATTTATGACTCCCGAACCTTATCGCGAGAATTTCAGTCTAATAGCACAATTGATGTCAACTCTATTGTTAACCCACACCGACAATAATGATGTTAGACTACTCTATGGGTACTACCTAACCTACACAGGTCAAATTGATGCAGCACTCGAACACTACAGCGCAACAGTAGAACAGTTTGGACTAAACGAGGAGCTAACAGAAAGAATACTTGAGATTTATTTCTATCAAAAAGAGTATGATAAGTCCAAAGAGTTGGCTCGAAGAGCTTATAATAGCTTTAAAAAGTCTAAATTCATTGAGAGTGAAGCTGTTGCTGACTGGTTGGCCAAACGCATTGGAGCTGCGATTAAGAGGTTAAACGAAGGGCTTAAACTCTTCAAAGATGACTCAATTCGCTCTTCGTTCTACGCAATGCAGGGCGATATCTACCATCAAGAGGAGAAGATGAAGAAATGCTACTTGAGCTACGACAAATCACTCAAACTAAACCCAAACAATGAGGTTGTACTAAATAATTATGCCTATTTCCTATCGCTCGAGGGCCGTGAGCTCAATAAAGCACTAACTATGTCAAAACGAGCAAACGAGCTATCGCCTAGCAACCCAACCTACCTTGACACTGAAGCATGGGTGCTATTCAAATTGGGGCAATATACCGACGCACAGATACTTATGCGCAGAGTCTTTGCACTAGACGGGAATCCAAGTGGAGAAGTTCTAATGCATTATGGCGATATTCTTTATGAGTTAGGTGATGACTTTTTGAGATCGGAAGAGCACACGTCTGAACTCCAGTCACATTCAGAAATCTCGT
>CAMTOL010000019.1 GCA_947074135.1 uncultured Rikenellaceae bacterium | reverse complement strand
CCACTAGCAACGAGAACTACACAGTATATAGTAAAGGAGTATGAAGGATGCGCAAAGGCGAAACAGCAATGGCAGCAGCAGCTTCTTGGACCACCGAAGGAATTAGCGGCTCAATAAGCTCAGTACCACAAATACTAACTTATCAATCACAAATAGCTATTAACACAGTCATAAATCCAAATAAAGATAGTGACGATGATGAAGACTAAGGTTAGTGAAATACAATACTGATAATAAACAGGTAAAAAACTAACAGAGAATAGCTATCTAACAAATTACAAGTGTTAGATAGCTATTATTGTTTCCAAAGATAACAGTCCAATACACTAGGAGAAGATAGACCCATATTACAATAATTTGGCACGGTTTTTGGTTAATTTTTCGATAAAAGTTTAGATAAAATCTACAACAAAAGAAACAAAAAATTAACCTTATCCCACTTTTAAGATGAAAAAAATTTTTATCGCCCTAGCAATTATTACAATGGGTACATCAGCAATTAGTTTTGCTCAATCAACTACTCCAGAACAAAGACAACAAAGACGTCAACAACGCCAAGAAGAGTCAATTGGACTGCTAAAAGAGGCACTTGCCGAACAAACATTTGTATTCTATCCGCAAAGCTACACGTTACCATATCAGAATCCGGTACAAATATACTCATCGGGAAGCTACTATATCGACTTCTATCCCGAATCGTTCGATATGAATGTTCCGTTTGAGATAAACGGAGGACAACCATTCACATTCAACACCTCACTATCTAACTATTCAAACTACACTGTAACCAACACTGGCGATGGAGTAAACTTTATTATAACAGCACAGTTAGATAATATTTCAAACTCGAATATGGGTGCAGGATTCGATGCTCAAAACATTAACCTTCAATTCCATATGTCAGTTAATCTATTGAGTGCCAATGCAATAATCTCAATCTACCCAAACTTCTCTGCGCCAATATCCTACCAAGGAACTGTGTATTCAAACCAATAAAATAGGTCAAAATAATCAAACTCAAAACCTTGTTGCCATTAAGCAGCAAGGTTTTGCTTGTTAAACAAAAAAATAAATAGCATTAGATATGAACAAGGTAACAAAAAAACTGTTACATTTGTTATGGAAAACTGTTCACTTCAAGAATCTTTAATAAAATGGAAAACAAATCAAAAATGTACTGCGGTCTTTTTATAGGACTAGGACTCGTAGTTATGGGTGCGTTACTATATTTAGCTATTTCAGATTTCAAAAATGCAGACAGGAAAGTATCTGTAAGGGGACTCTCTGAAAGAGAAGTAGAGGCAGATATGGTACTGTGGCCTGTTGTTTATACTCAGACTGGTAACGATTTACAGACTATTTACCAAGAATTGGAATCTAAAAATCAAATTATCAAAAACTACCTTTTAAAAGCAGGAATCTCTCCGGACGAAATATTGGTAAACTCTGCATCAATTATAGATTTGGACACCGAGCGTTACTCGACAAACCAGAAAGGGTATCGTTACCTTGCAACTCAAGTCATTACAGTCAACTCTTCGAATGTTGCCAAAGTGGTTCAACTACAACAGACTCAAAACGACTTGCTACGTAGTAACATAGCTCTACAAACAGATATGTACCAATATCCAACAAACTTTATCTTCACAAGACTCAACGATATTAAACCTGAGATGATTGAGCAAGCAACTAAGGCCGCAAGAGAGAGCGCCGAAAAATTTGCAGCCGATTCTAAAAGTAATATTGGTAAAATTCGTTCAGCAACTCAAGGTCAATTCTCAATTGAGGACAGAGATCAATACACACCACAAATCAAGAAGGTTAGAGTTGTTACTTATGTTGAATACTCGCTAGACTAATTTTCAATTGACAATTGATAATAGACAATGAATTAATACAAAATAAAATAGTTTTAAAGACTTATGAAACAATTACTTAAAGACATTACCACAGGACGTGGCGAACTTCCACTTTTTACATCTTGCACCTCGTTCGAATACCCTGAAAGCGAGTTTATACTATTTACTGGCTCTCCTAAAATGATATTCGAAGTGGTTGACGAGATACCTGACGGTGACGACACTCCTCGCTTTTTCCGTTTCGTGGAGCACAACAACGGCGACAGCGACTACCTAGTTGTTGCCGACACTTTCGAAGAGGAGTGGTTCGACGGCAAGAGCGTTGGGGAGGCTACTGAGCATCTCGAGGGTATTATGGACGCACTTGAAGGTTGGTATGTAAGCGAAGTTATCGATCTTGACTCTTACGACGAGTAGAATAAAGAATAAGAATTCATACTTCATCTTTTTATAACTGTAAAATTATTTTTTCAGCAAAAATTCAATCGCAGTAATAGTTGTGAATTATGAATTGTGAATTATGAATTGTAGATTCATAGAGGTAATTGTGCCACTTGCACTACCGTTGCCAACGCTAACTTACTCAACTACTGAGAGAGTTAGCGTTGGTTGTCGTGTGGCTGTACCAGTAGGCAAGAGCAAAAATATCGTTGGAATAGTTTGGCAAACAGATGTTGTTGAACCGCAAAACAGTGACAAAATCAAGCCCATAATTGAGGTTTTAGATTGCGTTCCACTAATAAATGAAACTCAACGAAAGTTCGTCCAATGGTTTAGCTCCTACTACCTCTGCTCACTTAGCGAGACTCTTAGAACGCTCTGCCCCCAACTATTCTCAAATGAGTTTGACGGTATCTCTTCACGCTACATTAAACCAAAAAAGGCAAAAAAACGTAAAGTAGAGTCAAAGGATAGTGAGATTGAGCCTCAAAACGAAATAAGACCTCCAAAATTAGGATTTGAAATTGAAAATGAGAGTGCAATTACACTGCTTCACACAAGTTCAGATATTGATATTGTAGCACTTGTTGCAAAATATATTGAAAAAAACAAAACAGTGCTAATAACTGCGCCGACACCTGAAAAAGCCGCTGCTATTCACTCACTTATCGAACCTTTTTATAGTTCGAAACTATGCACGAGTGCCACTTCGACTAAAAACAGAGTTCGGTTAACTATCAATCTGGCAACAGGTATCGCTCCACAGGTCGTGGTAGGCACTCGCTCGGCACTGCTACTGCCCTACTCCTCACTCTCAACTGTCATAATCACAGAAGAGCACTCATTTTATTATCGTTCCTACCGCGTTCCCTATTTTTCAGCTCGTGATAGCGCGATAATGTTAGGGTCACTACATAAATGTAAAACGCTGTTAATTAGTCAGTTTCCGACAGTTGAAAACTACTATAATGCTAAATCATCAGCCTCGTGGAGCTACCAACGAGTTGATCCTCAAAAGTCTTTAGCGGAACTAAAAAGTATAATACTTGAACGTGGTAAGGAGATGATTTCGAAGTATGCAATTGAGCATATCGGAGCGGCACTTGAGAATGGCAAAAAATGTGTTATGCTTCAAAACAGGCGCGGTATTGCATCTTACATAGAGTGTGACATCTGTTCTCACACTCCCCAATGCCCAAATTGTTCAACTTCATTAAATCTACATTCGCATCTACTTGGTTGTCACTATTGCGGTTATTCAACCTCAATTGAGGTCAAATGTTCGGTTTGTGGTGGAACAATGAGACGAAAAGGACGAGGCACTCAACAGCTCGAACGACAACTCGTGGAGCTATTTCCCGATGCTAAAATTATTCGCCTCGATGGGGACACTTTAGTCGAAAACCCTAAGAAAATATTAGAAAACGGGTGGGACATTGCCATTGGAACAACAGTTGTGGTTGAACTTGTGGATTGGAGTGAAGTAGGGGTAGCTGTAATTGCAAATGTTGACAATATGCTTTCAACAGCTGATTTTAGGGCAGACGAAGAAACTTTTCGAGTTGTTGGCACAATGGCATCGAAGTGCAGAGAGGTTGGTGCTGAGTTGATAATTCAGAGTTCAAGACTAGACTATGACGCTGTAAATGACGCAATTAACAACAAAACAGACAAGTTCTACATCGAGCAGATAGCACAGCGACAGCCATCTATGTTTCCGCCTCACAGTCGTATGGTTAAGGTTGAGTTTCGAGGTCGGGAACTTAGAGCCGTGATGGAGGTTGCAAAGGTTGTCGAAAAACAGCTTCGAGATATTTTTGCGCATCGTCTTTCACCACTTCATCAACCTATGGTTGAACGCCAGCGAGGCGAACATATCGTTCAGCTATTGTTAAAAATAGAGCGTGGACGCTCGTCTGCACGAGCTAAAATACTTCTAGACAATGCATTAAAAAACAATGCAAAACTATCCGCCAGAAACAGAGTCACAATCGAAGTCCAAACCGATCCACAATAAAAACTATAACCACTTCTTGCGTTTAAAGAACAACAACGTAGCTGCCATCGAGGCTATCATAAAGAAGATAGCAAACAAATAACCATACTCCCACTGAAGTTCAGGCATCAAATCGAAGTTCATACCATAAACACTAGCAATCAATGTCGGAGGCATAAAGAGAACAGACAAGACGGTAAACATCTTAATAATCTTATTCTGCTCAATATTGATAAGACCCATAAACATATCTTGAAGAAATTCCAAGCGTTCGAAATTAAAATCGGCGTGGTTCAACAACGACCCAATGTCCTTGAGCATAATGCCTACTCGAGGGTAGATATCGTCAGGAAAACGCTCAGAACGCTGAACACCGCTAAGTAGTCGTTGACGGTCAAAAATAGTTTCACGCAACAGCATAGTATTCTCCTGTAAACGGTTAACTTGCAACAGTTTATCCTTATCAACAGTCTTATCAACATCGTACGACGAATTGGAAATTGCCGCAATCTGCTTCGAGATAATTTCGACCATATCGGCATCCAAATCAATTCGAGCTTCGAGAATCGAAACCAAAACGTGATAACCAGTCGTGTGCGTACGATACGAAATTTGGAGCTTCCGAGAAGCCTCCGCAAAAGTTCGAAGATAGCAAGTACGACTCGAAATCAACACCCCTTCAGCAATTGTAAACGACACTGGCTCAATAATAAAACCCTCCTCTTTGAGTATTGAGAAGTTAGAGTTACACTGAATCGAGTTTTCACTCTCTGAGTAACGCGACGATGTTTCAATCTCTTCGGCCTGTTCACGACTCTGAAGATTGATATCCATAAAGTTCTCAACCAATTTTCGTTCTCTTGGGGTCGGATCAAGCAGATCTATCCACAACAAATCATCATAACCAAGCTCTTCAAATAGATTTTGATCTGGGTCAGTAACTACTTTATTTAGTGATTTTAGGTATAGTGTAATCATCGTAAATTAAAAATAAGGGATTAAAAATTAGCGGCTCGTTTCTCAAAGCAATGCAATTCTTAATCTCCAATTCTTAATTACTAATTAGTTCTCTAAAGAATTGCATTGCAGTGCGTTTTCGTTCACTTAACTCATACTCAATAGAATAGGTTAAGTAATGAAGGTTCCTCGGTCGTAGTGGATCGTCGGGCAAAGCACTCTCAATATTGCTTACGCCATACGCAAAGACTCGGTTCAACTCCGATTCAGACTCTATTCCAGATGGAGTCAAAGCCACCCAAACAGCAAAAACAAATGGCATTGAAGTCAACTCCTGCCAAGCCTCGCTAAGATCATATTTATTTGTATAAGATTCTTCAATCTCGAAAACTTTGTCGCCAATGGCAACTAAAGCCTCATTTTCATTCAACTTACAATCAACTGGAAGTCCATCAATAAACTGTGGTGTAATTTTCCACAATCTTTCACATAGTACTTTTATCAACTCAACCGAAGTGCGCGAATGAGCATCTAAATAGATGCGCTCAACATCAGACACAGCACAATTAGATAACAGAGCAACAGTATCTACTGTTCCAGTTGCCGAAATACAGTAATTTGTAATAATTTGAGCTTGTGGTTGAGCCTCGATCAGTTCGTCGAGTGCGCCTACCGGAATGAGTGCAACATCGCACATTCCATTAATGGCGTAGGTTGCGCAACCCGCAGGTGGAGCCAATAGCAAACCAGACTGCAGCTCAGATGATGCCGCAGAACGAATGCCATAAATAAGTGGCAGTGTGTTTAGATATTCTACTGCTACTACTATCACCAGAGTCAGCCATTCGTTTTAAATATTAATTATTAACACTGTTTCAAGTTATTAAGAAACAGTTTTAGGGGATTTTCGACTACAAATTTCGGCTTTTTATCCGAATAAACAAACTTTTATTGATTAAACTATCAATAAATATGATTTTTTTAGAAAAAAACAGACTGCTTCTTGCACTTATTTAACAATAAATCATTAAATTCAACCTTCCAAACAAGGACTTGAAACATTATGCAGACAAACAAACAAGCTTCACTCTCCGCTTTCGATAACACAAAACCGCATTACCAAATTCTCGATGGTTTGCGAGGTATTGCAGCCATTGTGGTAGTACTATTCCACATATCCGAAACATTTATAATAGAGCAATCAAACCACGTAGAGTACTATATCGGGCACGGATATTTGGCTGTTGACTTCTTTTTTATTCTATCTGGCTTTGTCATCGGCTATGCTTATGACGATAGGCTTGGTAAAACAATGAGCACTAAAGAGTTTATCAAACGTAGGCTCATACGACTCCAACCAATGGTTGTGATGGGTGCTATAATCGGAGGTTTACTCTTTTACTTTCAAGGGTTCGAGGGCTCTGACGTATCTCAGGTAACTCTCATTGCTCTTATTGTTGCCACACTTCTCAATGCTCTGTTAATCCCCACAACTCCCGGTATTGAGATTCGGGGCTTTAGCGAGATGTACCCTTTGAATGGACCAAGCTGGTCGCTGTTATTCGAATACATTGGCAATCTGCTGTATGTACTCTTTATTCGCAGGTTATCGACCACCCTACTCTCAATATTGGTAACATTTGCAGCGTTAGGTCTAGCAAGTTTTGCAATATTTGGCGCGAGTGGCGACTTGTGTGTAGGCTTCTCACTTACAAGCACTCAATTCTCAGGAGGTTTTCTGCGCCTATTATTCTCCTTTAGTGCAGGTATTCTGCTTTTCCGAGTTTTCAAACAACCCGCAAAAAGAGTTCGGTTTTTTTGGTTATGCGCCATCTTCTTGATTACTCTTTTAGCAGTTCCTCGTCTAGGAGGAGAGCAACGATTATGGTTAAACGGAGTGTACGAATCAGTATCTATTATCATACTATTCCCTCTCATTGTATATATGGGGGCATCGGGCGAGATAAAAAGCAGATACTTAAATCGTATATGCAAATTTCTTGGCGACATCTCTTATCCACTTTACGTGATCCACTATCCTCTGTTTTGGGTATATTATGCTTGGGTTAAGAACAACGATTTAACATTTACAGAATCTATCCCCGGAGCAGCGGCATTTTTCTTTGGCAGCATTGCCTTGGCTTATCTATGCTTGCGCCTATACGACACGCCAATTCGTAAACTATTAAGCAACAGGTTTATAGAGCACAAATAGAGAATAAATTCTATATTTTAACTGAATTTTAGAGTGCTAAAAATAAAATCTAACAATTTTTCTTTGTTTTTTTTATTTTTTTGCGGTTAATAGTAAAGTAATTATAAAAAAATTCTTAACTTTGACACCAGTTAGAAAAATAGTAATAAGATGGCTTCTCATCCTAAATGTGGGAAGACCAACAAGCCCGATTGGCTTAAAATAAGGCTACCTCACTCTGAGCAATATGCTCGTGTGGCGTCGCTTGTCGATAGGAATGGTCTTCACACCATTTGCAGTAGCGGTAAATGCCCCAACATCTCGGAGTGTTGGAGCGCGGCGACTGCAACTTTTATGATAGCTGGTGATATCTGCACCCGCAATTGTCGTTTCTGTGCAACTGCATCGGGACGACCTTTACCTTTGGATATAAACGAACCTAAGAAAATTGCTCGTTCTGTTGAGATTATGGAGCTACGTCACGCTGTGATTACATCTGTCGATAGAGATGATCTCGAAGATGGCGGAGCAAATCACTGGGCACAGACAATCAAAGAGATAGCAAAAAAATGTCCTCAAACCACAATTGAGGTGCTAATTCCCGACTTTGATGGTAAAGAGGAGCTGCTCGATATCATTATCGACGCTCAACCACACATCATAGGACACAATATGGAAACGGTACGCAGAGTGACACCAATGGTGCGTTCACGGGCTACCTACGACTGCTCGCTAAGAGTTTTAGGTTATCTAAGTTCGAAGGGTGTTCAGACTAAAAGCGGATTAATGGTTGGTCTGGGCGAGAGCTACGACGAGGTGATTGAAACTCTCAAAGATTTATACAGCGTTGGGGTAAAACGTGCCACCATAGGTCAATACCTCCAACCTACTAAAACACATACCGAAGTTGCAGAGTACGTGACTCCGCAAACGTTCGAAAAATACAAAGAAGAAGCACTACGAATTGGTTTTACTCATATTGAGAGTGCTCCACTAGTACGTTCCTCTTATCACGCCAAACTCTAAAAAATCTGATTAAGCAATGAAAAATGTTAAAATAGTTGATACTGGTGTAATGCACTATGGAGAAGCTCTTGAGAAACAGCGTAGCTATTTTGAACAAATTGCGACTAATGATGGTGAAATATGTGGCGTTTTGATGCTCGTCGAACATCCACACGTCTATACACTAGGCAAAAGTGGCGATGCCCACAACCTGCTTATCAATGCTGATTTTTTAAAACAGATTAACGCTGAGTACCACAAAACCGACAGAGGTGGCGACATTACATATCACGGCTACGGTCAATTAGTTGGCTACCCAATTCTCAATCTCGAAAGACTAGGCATCTCGCTCAGAGTGTACATTGAGCTACTCGAACAAGCCATAATCAACACCGTTGCAGAGTTAGGAATTCAGAGCGGAAGGGTTGAGGGCGCTACTGGCGTTTGGGTTGAAGGCGATATTGCTCACAAAGCTCGAAAAATTGCAGCTATTGGCGTTAGAGCATCTCGACAAGTAACAATGCACGGATTCGCGCTTAATGTTAGCACTGATCTTAACTATTTCAGTTATATCAACCCTTGCGGTATGGCTGATAAAGGAGTAACTTCGACACTCAAAGAGTGTGGAGAAGAGAGTATGGAGAGGGTGAAAGAGCTGTTTTGCAAAAACTTTTCTACACTATTTAATGTAAACACTATTAAGTAGTCAAAAGACAAAACGGTCAGATAGTTAAGCAATAACCAAAAAGAATTAAGAAAAATGAAAAAAATATGCGAAGTAAGAAAAACTGGGTACTCAAACCCGAAATCGACCCCAAAGAGGTCGCTCGGCTCTCAGCTACCCTTAAAATTGAGCCGCCGTTGGCCACCTTGTTACTCCAAAGAGGAATAAAAACCGAGAAACAGGCCGAGAAATTCTACAACCCATCACTGGAAAACCTCCATAATCCTTTTGAAATGAAGGATATGGATGTGGCTATTAAACGAATTAACAAAGCAGTTCGTGAGGGCGAAAGAGTGATGATTTATGGCGATTATGATGTAGATGGCACTACGGCTACTGCACTATTGCTCAACTTCTTTGGTGAATATCTCGAACGAATGATGTTCTATATCCCTGACCGCTATGCCGAAGGATATGGTATTTCGCAAAAAGGTATTGACTACGCTGCCGATCACGGTGTTACGCTAATTATTACTGTTGACTGTGGCATTAAAGCAACCGAAGAGGTTGAGTACGCTAAAGAAAAAGGCGTCGATTTTATCATTAGCGACCACCACCTAGCCGACGAACAACTTCCTGCTGCTGTGGCTGTTATTGACCCTAAAAGAGTCGATTGCAACTACCCTTTCAAAGAGTTGTCAGGGTGTGGCGTTGCATTTAAAATAGCTCAAGCCTACTGCCAAGAACACGGTTTTGGAATTGAAAAGATAGCCTATTTACTTGATTTAGTTGCTGTCAGCATTGCAGGCGACATTGTTCCGCTTGTTGATGAGAATCGAATTTTGGCATATTATGGACTAATACAGCTCAACTCAGACCAAGCAAATCGCGGACTTAGCGCTATAATAAAAATCTGTGGACTACACCGTTCAAAAATAGCTATCGAAGATATTATCTTCAAAATCGGACCTCGAATTAATGCAACTGGTCGTATGGAGATAGCCATAGACCCTGACGACCCTCGCGCTCAAAGCGGAGGAAGAAATGCCGTACGATTAATGACCTCTCCAAACAAGGATATGGCTGAGAAGTATGTAAATATTATCGAGGAGTTTAACAAAGAGCGCAAAAATGCTGACCGAGTAGTCACCATTGAAGCGCGAAAAATGATAGCCAAAGACCCAAAACACAAAAAGCGTAGTTGCACAATTATTTATCGTCCAGAGTGGATGAAGGGTGTTGTGGGAATAGTTGCGTCGAGGCTTATTGAGAGCTACTATCGACCTACAGTTGTCCTCACACAAAGCAATGACGGCATGGTGACAGGTTCGGCTCGTTCAGTTCCTGGTTTCGATCTCTATGCGGCAATTGAGAGTTGTGCCGAACTACTCGAGAATTTTGGTGGACACACATACGCAGTAGGGCTTACGCTTAAACCAGAGAATCTCGACAAATTTTGCGAAAGATTCGAACAGTATGTTGATGAAAATATAGTTTCGCAAGGATTGGTTCAGAATATTGATGTTGACATCTACCTCGATATAGCGCAAATAACTCCTCAATTTAGACGTGGAATTGAACGACTTGCACCATTCGGACCCGGTAACCCTGCACCAATATTTGCGACTCGTTCGGTACGAGATAATGGCTCAATCAGAAGAGTTGGAACATCCTCAGAACACCTTAAACTGGAGGTATACCAACCAAATAGCCCAAATAACTCCATCGAAGCAATTGGTTTCTCATTTGCCGAGCACTACCCTCATGTTGCATCTGGTGGAGAGATTAACATTTGTTATACTGTGACTGAGAATAATTTTGGCAGAAGGGTTGTACCTCAACTTAGAATCAAAGATATAATAGAGATTAATCCAGTTGACAATGATTAATGATGAGCAGTTAATGGTAAATTGGCAGAAAAACTAATTTGTACTTGACATTGACCATTAACCATTGATTACACAGAATAAAGGCATTGTGAGCAGTATAGACCCAAAACAGAGTAAACAATTGTCGCCCATTAAAGGCACAATATTGCTGCGTGTAAAGATTATTTACACCTGTCTAACCTGTTTTGCAATTGCCGCACTAGTCAAAATTATTATAATTCAGGTTGGAACATCAGGTGATGATTTACGCACACTTGGCGAACAATACTCTTTTCGCAGCGAAAAAGTAGAGGCAGCTCGTGGCAATATACTATCTGATGATGGACGAATATTGGCAACTTCGATACCATACTTTGAGCTACGTATGGACTTCGCTGCACCAGGACTAACTGATAGTATTTTTAATGCAAACATAGGTGGTCTATCTGATGAGTTATCAAACTTCTTTAAGGACAAAAAACCTGAACAATACAAAAACGAATTGACAGAGGCTAGAACAAATGGTAAACGCTACTATCGCATTGCGCCTCGAAAAGTAAACTATCTAGAACTACAACAAATCCATAAATTCCCACTTATTTGCGAAGGAATACGTAAAAGTGGATTTATATCGAACAAGGTTTATCCTCGCATCAAGCCTATTGGCGAAATTGCATCGAGAACTATCGGGTTTGTAAACTCCAATGGAGATAAGCTAGGTATTGAAGGTAGCTTCGACGATGTGTTACGAGGAGTAGATGGATTGACAATCAAACAGAAGATTTCAGGCAATTTTTGGATGCCAATTGAGAGTCGATTAAACATTGAACCAATCGACGGTTTTGACGTTAAAACTACAATAAATATTGAGCTTCAGGACATTGTACAGACCGCTCTAAGAGAACGTATTGTTGAGGTCGAGGCGGACTGGGGTACTGTCGTTGTGATGGAGGTAGAAACTGGACGTATCAAAGCAATTGCAAACATAACTCGCAAACGTGACGGAACGCTTATCGAAGATTACAACTACGCCGTCGGCATGAGCCAAGAGCCTGGTTCAACCTTTAAACTTCCTGTACTTCTGGCACTTGTGGACGATGCTAAATATTCGCTGAACACTATGTTTGACACTGAGAGAGGCGAGGTTCATATTGGCAAAGCAAAGGTAATTGATACTCGCAAGGGTGGATACGGCAAAATCTCGCTCGGCGAAATTTTCGACCACTCCTCAAATATCGGTATGGCAAAGGCGGTAAACAGAGCTTATGGCGATAACCCTGCTCGATTTGTGAATAAAATTATGGAGTTTGGGCTTGACAAAGAGGTTGGAATGCAGATTCCAGGAGAACCTCGACCAACAATCAAACATCCTAACAATAAAAAGAGTGATTGGGACGGCACGTCGCTTACAATGATGAGTTACGGCTACGCTCTTAGGCTAACTCCAATACAGACACTAACATTCTATAACGCAATTGCTAACAACGGCAAGATGATGCGTCCGCTTCTAGTCGAAGAGCTTATCGAGAAAGATGTTGTAACAAAAAGATTTGAGCCAGAGATAATAAACGAACAAATAGCCTCGCCGCAATCAATTGCTACTGTTCAATCTGCTCTTAGGTCTGTTGTGAACAATGGCACGGCCAAAGGACTCAAAAATCCACTCTACACAGTTGCAGCGAAAACAGGGACTGCTCAAATTGCTAGGGGGCGCAAAGGTTATATAGCTGCCGACGGCTCAAGAGAATATTTAGGTTCAATCGCAGGGTATTTCCCAGCCGACAAACCAAAATACTCAATGATTATAGCGTTTAAGACATACTACAAACCAAATTCAGGTAAAATTTATTATGGTGGCGCTCTATCTGCACCTCTATTCAAAACAATTGCAGATAAGATTTATTCGTCATCATACGAACTTCTAACCCCACACTACGCTAACGAACAGTCAGCTCCTATAAAGAAGTATAATCCATTACAGACCATAGAGATAGACTCAATAGGAGTGCCCAATGTAATAGGTATGAGCTTTAACGATGCTGTTATTACACTCGAAGAGCGAGGTTTCGGCGTTAGGGCAAAAGGGAAGGGCAAAGTTAGTAAGCAAGAGCGTATCATAGACACACTCTCGGACGAGGCAATTATTGAGATTACACTCTCACTCTAAAATTACTGCTTGACCACCACCGAAGAGAATGGGTGAGCAAGATCGCTCCACGAACTTAGTGTAGCAAATACTTTTCCTACTCTAATAGGAGATTCGAGATAGACTGGTATTGCATTTTTGTCGTCGGTTAACCATATAAAAAACTCATCGCCATCTTTGAACGATTCATCATTTGAGGTAGCTAGTTGACAAGCAAACTTCCGAGTCCTAACCTCGCCAATCTTTTTAATTTTTCGCACCTCTTTGCCTAAGTATCTTAACCTAACATTACGAATAGTATCGTCAAACACAACTGTAAGCGACTGATTCTCGCCCTGATATAACTTACTAAAATCAACACATCTCATATTAAAGAATAGCGACAAGGCATCATAGCTACAAGAAGAGAGGTCAAATTTATGGCGTTCGTTCCTACCCGATTTAATGTTTTCGCCTTCGGTAAAGACCTCCATTTTCGCCCACTCAAAATCAATTGCCGAACGGTAGCGATACGCCCCTTCTCTAATATTGCTTGTGGCACGTAGAGGTCTAAGCGTTTTAGCATTGACCCAAGAGTAGTATTTATCCTCCATCTCGAAAAAGAAGTTAAAAAACGTTCTAGTGCGTCCAACAGCATAGATTTTGAAACAATCTTGATTTGAGAAGCGTTCACGGGTAGTATGAAAATCGATATCAGCCACAACTACATTGATAAATGCAGCGCTATATGTGACCCCATAACTAAGTTTTTCGCCATCGTCAAACGCACGAGTAGAGTCAGGAACCTCGACTCCACATCTCATCATTTGAGCAGACGAGAGTCCAATTGAACAAACAGTAAGTATAATTGTAGCAAATAGTTGTTTCATAACCAGTCTTTGTTTTTTAAGACATCATCAAATAGGATTTCACGAACTCTTCGATTTCGCCATCAAGTACCGAATCACAATCCGAGGTTTGGTACATCGTCCTGTGGTCTTTAACTCGCCTATCGTCTAGTACATAGGAGCGAATCTGTGAACCCCACTCAATCTTTTTCTTTGCAGCCTCAATTTCGTTTTTGGCTGCTTCACGTTTTTCTATCTCAATTGCATATAGCTTCGAACGAAGAATTCGAAGTGCGTTATTTCTGTTATCAAGTTGCGAACGAGTTTCAGTATTTTCGATAATAATGCCAGTGGGTAAGTGCCTCAGTCTAACACCAGTTTCGACTTTATTGACATTCTGTCCACCAGCACCTCCGCTTCGATATGTATCCCACTCAATATCCGAAGGTTTAATCTCGATTTCGATATTGTCGTCCACACTAGGGGTAACTGCAACGCTTGCGAATGTTGTTTGACGTTTGTTATTGGCATTAAAGGGCGAAGGTCGCACCAATCTATGCACTCCGTTTTCTCCTTTAAGGTATCCAAAAGCAAAGTCGCCAGTAATTTCAATCATTGCCGATTTTACGCCTACTGGGTCGCCTTGTTGCAGGTCTAAAGTTTTGACACTATACCCCTTACGTTCGGCATAGCGAGTGTACATTCTAAGCAACATTTGCGCCCAATCGAGCGCTTCAGTCCCACCTGCTCCCGAATTGATTTCGAGAATAGCTGCCATAGCATCCTCTTCACCAGAGAGCATTTTACGCATTTCGATAGCCTCCACCAACTCAACAGAAGCTGCAAACTGGGCATCTAACTCCTCCTCGTTCGACAATCCCTCTTTGACAAAATCAACCATCAACAGTGCATCATCAACTGCCGACACCGCTTTATTAAACTCACAGACTGTCAGTTTGAGAGGTGCTACTTGTCGCATCGCCTCTTGAGCCATAGCTGCATTATCCCAGAAATCGGGTTCAGCAGCTTTAGTTTCGTGTATATTGATTTGAGTTTTAAGTTCCTCTATCTTAAGAGCAATCCCTAGCGTATCTAGTCTAGTTCTCAACTCTCTTATCTGTTCAATTGTTGTCACAATAGTTCAATTATCTTTATTATATACCCACAAATGTACAATTTTATTGTATTTGACGAGCTATTTTAACATTTTTATTTTCTTTTATCGAATAATACCATCTCTGAATCCACACACAAATAATCGACAAGATTAATCGAGGAATAACTAACCAAAAAAGCGGCAAACCTAGTGCCACAAAAAGCAACGTATCTTCGATAAGTGAGTGCGAAAGTGCAATATGTGTATTGAGCAGTTTACTTTGACGAGTCTGAAGTGTCCCTGCCTCCTTTTCAGCAATCATAATTGAACCGCCATAGGCAAGACCCAGAGTATTGAGAACCAGCCATATAAGCGAACAACTTGGAGCAAGTCCAAATCCTAGCATAAGAGGTGCAAAGGTCTTTGAAATAAAATCGAGAAGTTTAAACTCACGAAGAATATACTGAAGGGTATTTAGTGCGACAATAAGAGCGAACATAATGGGGAGCATTGTAGCCATATTTATCGACCAGCTTTTGAGAGCTCCGGCTAGGGTACCATCGCCCTGAGCAACTCTGTCGAGAATTAACGAACCGCTGTAATTATCAGGCAGTATAAGGTTAAGTCCAACCGCAGCAACTAGCGCCATAGATATTCTAAGTAAAACAATAGCGTAAGCGTTAGCACCACTTTTGCGTTGGATAATTGTTTCGACTATCATATTGTGACAGATAAGAGCCATTACGGCTAAAATCAATGCTTCTCTGTACTCAATCGAAAGAGTTGCCATAACCCCGATAGCAGCATAGATATTGGCAAGTGCACCAGTAAGAAAGACTAGCACCGCACCACCGCTAAGTCCTAAGAGCGAGAAGAATGGGGCAAGAACATCGCTCAACCAATCGATAACGCCACCCCACTGCAAGAAGACCACTAGCAAAGTAGCAAGAACAGTCATCTTCGAAATCCACCACCACGTTCTCAGTCCAGCCTTGAACCCTAACAATGCACTATCTCGTAATTTTTTGGCAAAAAAGGTCATAACTATTTATTAGCCTCGTAGTCTATAAAGTCATATCCATCGCACTGCTCTCTACACACCTCTGTCCACTCATTTTCGTTAATTTGAGGGAAGAAAGTGTCGCCTTCTGGCGATTGATAAACCATAGTTAGATATAGCTTTTGCGCTAGGTGCATAGCTTGGCGATAGATTTCGCCACCACCGATTATGAATACCTCCTCGTTTGGGTCGCACAACTTGATAGCCTCCTCAATAGAGCCCACAACATCGACTCCTTCAATTCTCAGGTCGGGGTTACGAGTTATAACGATATTTTGACGATTGGGCAGTGGGCGACCAATTGATTCAAATGTTTTGCGACCCATCACAACGGGATGTCCAGAGGTAAGTCGTTTGAAACGTTTAAGGTCTTCACTTATGTGCCACAGCAGTTTATTGTGGCATCCGATTGCTCCATTTTCGGCAACCGCAACTATAATTGACAATTGACAATTGACAATTGACTCATTTTCTCTGTTATTTATACTCTCTTTCATCTATATAAATATCTTATGCCTATTAATAGTTGAATTAGTAATTAACTCCTTTTAAAGTCTTACAAACTCTTCGGATTTACGCTTTGAGGATTTGTGTTTTGTGTTATTGCTCTCATCAGTATTTCGTCGCACTTTTTGTAAAAAGTGCTCAAAAACTTTGAAAAAACTACGTTTCTTCCACTCGCTCTAAAATCAGCTGTTAAAAGTCGTCAAATTGGGGTTCAGGCAATGCTGTAAAAAATTTTATGAGGGAGCATACTCAAAGTATGTGACCGAAATAAAATTTTGCAACAAGGTAGCATCAACCCCAATTTCATAA
>CAMTOL010000018.1 GCA_947074135.1 uncultured Rikenellaceae bacterium | reverse complement strand
AAAATTTCAATAGCCTAACTTTCAACCGCTCCGCCTCTAAAGTCTTACAAATCCTTTGGATTTGCGCTTTGGGATTGGATTTTGTGTCATTACTCATATCAGCCGCTCGTCGTCGCTTTTTCCAAAAAGCGGTTTGATTCAACCTTGCAGCCTTACACGATACGGTGCCTTCTTAGATTGAATGCTGTCGCATTCACACCAAGAACTTTTGTGCATCCTCGTCCTAAAAAGATTCTAAAATTTTCTCAGGGCATCTGCCACAACCTCAGCAACTTTGCTGCGAACCTCCTCGCCAAAACCTCCTAACTCAATAGCCGAAAAACAAAAACTCTCCAACAACATCGCCTGTGCATCTGCTTCCGAAATTCCCCTCTGACGCATATAAAACATCGCCTGCTCATCGCGTTTACCAACAGTCGCACCGTGATTACACTTCACATCGTCAGCATAAATCTCCATCTGCGGCTGACTCTCAATCTTTGCCGTATCGCTTAACACTACATTGTGGTTCTCCTGCAACGCAACACTATCCCCTGCGCCACTAGCAACATAAATCAACCCACCAAACAACGCACGGCCACTATCAGTTGCCACACCCCTGTAATTCTGTTCACTGCGACAGTGCGCCACATTGTGCCTCACAGTCGTTCTATTCTCCACCTTATCCTCGCCTCGAACCACAAAAACACCATTCAAGTCGCACTCTGCTCCCTCTCCATCAAGTTCAACCACTAAATATCGCTTCATTCCACTTGAACCAACATCGACAGTCGTTACGCTCAACCTTGCTCCACGCTCCAGCCTTGCCCTAATCTTCTGTTCGCTATGCTGTTCGGCACAAACCAACAGCAGACACTCCGCACCTTCGGCTACCGAGATATCTATTGTTGTTGTCGGCTCAAAAATAGCACGTTCAACTCGTTGTAATTTATCTATATTTAAAATCATCTGTTTTAACGGTCTTTATAAAAACCTCAAAGAATCAACCAATAAGTCATCGAGTACGAAGTACTCGTAAAGTTTTTTTAGTTCTTTTGTTCACAAAAGAACGACTAGAACAAACTAAAATACTTTTAATAATGGGAATTGGGCGAAAAACGCCCAATAAGATATTCGAAGAATTTCTGCCCAATCCCCACGCTCTCAAAAAGATTGTCAATTGTCAATTAACCAATCGTAGCCTTTCACCTCCAGCTCCTTAGCCAACTCCTTGCCCCCTGTGTGAATAATCTTTCCGTCGCTTAATACGTGAATAAAATCAGGAATAATATAATCCAACAATCTTTGATAGTGTGTAATCACAATCGTCGCATTATCCGCACGCTTTAACTTTTCAACACCAGTCGCCACAACACGCAGTGCATCAATATCAAGTCCACTGTCCGTTTCGTCCAACACCGCCAAATATGGGTCAAGCATAGCCATCTGGAAAATCTCATTTCGTTTACGTTCGCCACCCGAAAAACCCTCATTCACAGGACGGTTAATCAATTTATCGCTAAGCTCAACTATTTTCGCCTTTTCTCGCATCATTTTGAGAAAAGCAGCTGACGACACTGGCTCTTCGCCACGATATTTACGCTGCGAATTGAGAGCCAAACGCATAAAAGCCGCCATCGACACTCCTGCTATCTCAACAGGATATTGAAACCCGAGGAAAAGCCCTTCGGCAGCCCTCTGTTCGATTGAAAGCTCCAACAAATTCTTGCCCCTAAACCAAACCTCGCCTTGAGTAACAGTAAAACGTTCGTTTCCTGCAAGTACAGAGGCAAGTGTTGATTTGCCCGCACCGTTAGGTCCCATTATAGCGTGAGTTTCACCTGCTTTAATGCTAAGGTTCAACCCCTTAAGTATTTCACGCCCTTCAACCTCGGCGTGTAAGTTCTTTATCTCCAGCATCTTTTTGTAAAGACTAGTGATCAAGGGTATTAGCCCTCAATCACTAATCTGAATTTTAGTTACTAATCTTTTTCCTCTTTATTATCTTTAGTCTCTTTGCGTTTTGGCATTCTGCGGCTCTTTTTTAACGCTTCTGAAATTACATATAACAACTGACCATTGACACTGCGAAACTCATCTTCAGCCCATTTCTCAATAGCCTCCATAACATCAGAATCGATACGCAATACAAAACTTTTGGTTTTATTATCTTTAGCCATCACTATTCTCCAAAATCTATTGATGAAGTGTACCTGTGTTTACAATCGGTTGAGTCTGCTCGTCCGAGCATAACACTACTAACAAATTGCTAACCATAGCCGCTTTTTTATCCTCATCAAGCTCTACTACTTGCTCTGTTGCAAGTTTTTCTAATGCCAGTTGCACCATTCCTACTGCCCCCTCAACTATTTTCTCACGAGCTGCAATAATAGCGGCAGCTTGTTGACGACGTAGCATTACAGCTGCAATTTCAGGCGCATAAGCCAAGTAGTTAATTCGAGCCTCTACCACCTCAATACCTGCGATATCAAGTCGGCTGTTAAGCTCTTTCTCTAACCTCTCATTTATCTCATCTCCACCCGAACGTAAAGTTATCTGATCTTGAGTTTCGTTATTATCGTAGGCGTACTCACCTGCAATATTACGCAGTGCAGCATCGCTCTGAACATTCACGAAATTTTGATATGAATTCATACGCTCCTCGCTCGACTGCCCTCCTTTGTTATCAATATCAAAGGCAGCTTTATATGTATCATTAATTTTCCACACAAGTACCAAACCAATCATTACTGGATTACCAGCCTTGTCATTGACCTTAATAGGTTCAACATCTAAGTTTCGGGCTCTTTGTGTCAGTTTAATCTTTTTCACAAAAGGATTAATCCAGAAAAAGCCGTTAGATTTTAAGGTACCTACATATTTTCCAAAAAATAGAAGTACTCTTGCATCATTTGGCTCAATCTGAACATAACCAGTTGATACTATGGTTAAAAGTATCGCAATTATGGTTTCGCTTACAAATAGAGCTATACTTTTAGCATCTCCAAAAATTACATCTCCTTTTTTTGCAAGAACTACTGCTAATATTATTAAAAATAGCTGCAGGAGCAGAGCTAAAAATCCTGAAATTTTTACTCCGCTATACTCTTTTTCTTGTTGTAATTGTTTGTTTTTCATCTTTTTAAAGTTTTAAAATGTTAAAAAATGATATCATTTTGATATCACAATGTTAACAAACAATTTTCAATCTACCAAATTTTTTGCGTTATTTTTGTTATCCAATGCTTCCCTCTAGCGACAATGACAGTAGTTTTTGTGCCTCCACTGCAAACTCCATAGGCAGGTTCTGCAGAACCTCTTTTGCATAGCCATTAACTATCAATCCAACTGCATCCTCTGTCGAAATTCCACGTTGATTACAGTAAAACAACTGTTGTTCGCCAATACGCGAAGTCGTTGCTTCGTGTTCGACCACACTCGACGTGTTGTCGCACTCGATATAAGGAAAAGTGTGAGCTCCGCACTGTGAACCAATCAACAGCGAGTCGCACTGCGAGTAATTTCGGCAATTTCTAGCGTTTTTCATCACTTTTACCAAACCTCTATATGTGTTCTCTGACTTTCCTGCCGAAATCCCCTTGCTTACAATCCTGCTTCGACTCCCTTCGCCGAGGTGTATCATCTTAGTTCCTGTATCGGCCTGTTGACGACCCTTAGTCAGTGCAACCGAGTAGAACTCGCCTATCGAGTCCTTGCCTTTGAGTATGCACGAAGGGTATTTCCAAGTAATTGCCGACCCAGTTTCGACCTGCGTCCAGCTCAATTTCGCTCTGTCGCCTTTGCAAATACCACGTTTAGTCACAAAATTATAGACCCCGCCAACTCCATTCAAATCACCTGCATACCAGTTTTGAACAGTAGAGTATTTAACCTCAGCATCTTTTTCAACCACAATCTCGACAATAGCAGCGTGGAGTTGATTCTCGTCCCTAGCAGGAGCTGTACAACCCTCCAAATAGCTAACATAAGCACCCTCGTCGGCAACTATGAGTGTTCTTTCGAACTGCCCAGTTCCAGCCGCATTGATGCGAAAATAGGTAGAGAGCTCCATCGGACAGCGTACTCCTTTGGGAATATAACAGAACGACCCATCGGAGAAGACTGCACAGTTCAGCGCCGCAAAAAAGTTATCGGTATAAGGTACAACCGAGCCTAGATATTTTTGCACCATTTCGGGATACTCTTTAACAGCTTCCGAAAACGAGCAAAAAATAATGCCTCGCTCTGCCAAGTCCTTCTGGAAAGTGGTCTTAACTGACACAGAGTCAACCACTGCATCGACTGCAAAACCGCTAAGAGCCTTCTGCTCATCGATAGGTACTCCCAATTTTTCGAAAGTTTCTCTTAGTGCTGGATCAATCTCATCTTCGCCCTCGACAAATGACTTTCGCTGTTTAGGCTCTGCATAATAAATAATTTCGTTATAATCAATCTCTGGTATATTCAAGTGTGCCCACGTTGGCATTGTGAGTGTCTGCCAATAACGAAAAGCCGTCAGACGAAACTCTAACAGCCACTCAGGTTCGCCCTTTTTTGCCGAAATCAGTCTTACAACATCTTCATTCAACCCTTTAGGTATCGTTTCAGTTGCGATGTCGGTAGTAAATCCATAGGCGTACTCACCACTTGTTAATCCCTCTAAAATATCCTTTTCGCTACTCATCTCGTTTGTTGTCGCTTCATTGTAAGAATGTCACTACTAAAAGCGTACCATTACTACTACATTTGAGGAAAAAGAGGACGAACCATAATAGCGCCCGTCCTCTTTGCCTTATTCTAAACAGTTAACTAAATAACTGCCAAGTTTTATTATTGTTTTGTTGCTTGATATTTTTCGTATCCTTCTTGGTATTTTTTATCGTAGTCACGACATATATAATAGATTTGACCAAGAGTTTCATACAAGTCTTTAGAAGCCTCTAATTCATATGCTTTTTCCAACAGTTCAACAGCACTTTCACGCAATACCTTCACATCTTCTAGCATAGCATTGTAGGTTTTAGTATCGTTTAGTGGTAGTTTGTTAGCCTCTTCAACAATTGCATCCGATGCGATAAGTTTGTAGAGTGCGTAGTTGTAGTGAGCCTGCATACTAGTAGGGTCAATTTGGATTGCTTTATCTAGAGCAGCATATGTGTTGTCTTTATTGCCAATTTTATCCCAAATTTGAGCTTCTACTAGGTATAGAGATACGTTTTTAGTGTCAACCGATTGAGCTTTCTTGATAAGTTCAATCAATTTCTCTGGGTTTTTATCTTGCGCTAAGTAGATGTTGATAAGTCCACCCATAATAGATGCATTTTCAGGGAATTTATTAAAACCTGTTTCGTATGTTTCAATCGCTTTATTTACATCACCTAACTTCTCTAGGCAGAATGCCAAGTAGCTATATGCAAATCCCTCTTGACCAGCGCCTACAGATATCATCTTCTCAAAAATATCTTTGCCTTGCGCAAAATCTTCGGCTTCAACGTAGCTTAGTCCGCTGTAATAAAGTGACATTGTGTCAAGTTCGCCTTTAAGTCCAGCTGCTTTGAAAGCGCAATTAAAGTATTTGCCGCCATCTTTGTATTGACCAATCATATAGCTATTACGAGCAACTGTGCTTACTTCGCTAATTAGGCGATCAACTGCAGTCAAAGCTTTACCTGGTTTTGTGAAGTCTTTAGGAGATATCTCTTTAGCCTTTTCGAGCGCAACAAGAGCTTTTGTAAATGCTTCTGGATATACCTCTTCTTTAGCATTCCAGAAAGAAACCATTCCCTCTGGAGTCACATACATATCTATTTTGTCGTAGATATATTTATCGTAAGTTACTCCACCAAGTTCAACTGGTTCAATCTCTTTTGGTGCGCCCAACATATTAGGTGTAGTCATCTGAGCAGCAGGTAGTTCTGCAATAAGATTTGAAGTGTAGGCGGTTCCTGCATCAACAAATGCGTTTGAACGATCAATCCAGGTGCCAACTTGAACCTGTTTTTTTGCATCATTAATAGCAGCATCACTACGCTCTATTTTTTTCTTAGCTTCATCAGCTTTTTTTGTAGATTGCGCAAAAGCAGTCACACTCATAGTAGCTGCTAGTGCAAGAATAATTAATTTTTTCATTTTGTTATGATTTAATTACGTATTTTTTTAGTTCAATGACAATAACGTTAATAATAACTCTTGTACTCTTCTATTTATTGTCCTGTCTCCTCGTTAGCTTGTTCTGTTTGTCCCTCTGCCTCTTGAGTTGGTTCATCTTCTTCGCTATGTGGCACTGCAATAACTGAAGCAATACTATCATCGCCACGAAGAGCAATAACTCTCACACCTTGAGTAGCACGTCCTGTTTGGCGAATTTCGCTAACTTTGGTTCTAATTGTGATACCAGAGCGGTTGATGATAATCAAGTCATCTTCGTCGCTAACCAGCTGAATCGATACAAGTTTACCAGTTTTGTCAGTCACATTAAGAGCTTTAACTCCCTTGCCACCACGACTTTGCAGACGGTACTCTTCAATGTCGGTACGTTTACCCATACCATTCTCTGTAACCACAAAGATATCTTTTCCACTCTCTGGTTCAACGGTCAACATACCGATAACCTCGTCATCGTCTTCAAGGTTAATACCACGAACTCCTGAGGCTGTACGTCCGATTGCACGAGCATCATTTTCGTCGAAGCGAACCGACTTGCCATTTCTAGAAGCTAGTACAACTTGCGAATTACCGCTAGTTAGTTTCGCTTCAATTAGCTCATCGCCTTCTCTAAAGTTTATCGCAATTACGCCGTTAGCCCTAGGACGAGAGTAAGCCTCAAGTTTAGTTTTCTTGATAAGTCCCTCTTTGGTACACATCACAATATAGTTATTGTTAATATACTCTTCGTCTGTCAGTTTCTTAACGTTTATATATGCACGAACTTTATCGTTCGGTTCGATTTGAATTACGTTCTGAATAGCACGACCTTTACTTGTCTTGCTTCCCTCTGGAATTTCGTAAACTTTTAGCCAGAAGCAGCGTCCTTTTTCGGTAAAGAACATCATAGTATTATGCATAGTAGCCATATACAAGTGTTCGATAAAGTCTTCGTCGCGAGTAGCCGAGCCTTTTGACCCTACGCCTCCACGACTTTGAGTACGGTACTCTGAAAGTGGAGTGCGCTTGATATAACCCATATGCGAGATAGTGATTACCACCTCTTCGTCAGCATAGAAATCTTCAGGATTGAACTCTGCTGAGCTAAACATAATTTCAGTACGTCGTGAGTCGCCATATCGCTGTTGAATCTCTGTTAATTCATCTCTTATGAGCTGCATACGCATTGACTCGTCAGACAAAAGCTCTTTGTAGTGAGCAATCATCTTTTGTAGTTCATCGAATTCAGCTTGAAGTTTTCCTCGCTCCAATCCTGTCAGAGCACGAAGACGCATTTCAACGATTGCCGTTACCTGTTCCGTAGATAGTCCAAAACGCTCCATCAGAGCATTCTTAGCCTCTTCGGTGTTAGCTGCAGCACGAATAATTGCGATTACCTCGTCAATATTGTCTTGAGCTATCAACAAACCTTCGACAATGTGCGCACGAGCCTCAGCTTGGGCCAATTCGTACTGTGTACGACGATAAACCACATCGTGACGGTGGCGAACGAAGTATTTGATAAGTTGTTTAAGGTTCAGTGCACGAGGACGACCATTAACAAGCGCAATGTTGTTAACTGAGAACGAAGTCTGCATTGCAGTATGCTTAAACAGGGTGTTTAGTACCACACTCGCAATCGCGTCTTGTTTCAATATAATAACAATACGCATACCGTTTCTATCGCTCTCGTCGTTGATATACGAGATACCTTCGATACGTTTATCATTAATCATATCGCCAATCTTAGATATCATCTCAGCTTTGTTGACCTGGTATGGTATCTCTTTGACAATAATACACTCTCTGCCGCTTGGGGTATGCTCAATTTCGGTCTTAGCACGCATCACAACACGTCCACGACCAGTATGATAAGCCTCTTTTACGCCTTCGTATCCGTAGATAATACCGCCAGTTGGGAAGTCGGGAGCTTTGATGATTGGAATAAGCTCGTCGATTTCGATATCTGGATTATCAATATAGGCATTGACTGCCGAGATTGTGTCTGTTAGGTTGTGAGGTGGCATATTGGTAGCCATACCCACAGCAATACCACTTGCACCGTTAACTAGTAGTAGTGGAATACGGGTTGGAAGAACTGTTGGTTCTTCGATTGAGTCGTCGAAGTTAAGTGTGAAATCGACTGTTTTTTTGTCGATGTCCGCCATTACCTCGTCTGTAATTTTGCGCATACGAGCCTCTGTGTAACGCATCGCAGCAGGGCTATCGCCATCAACCGAACCGAAGTTACCTTGTCCATCGACAAGCATATATCTTAGCGACCACTCTTGCGCCATACGCACCATTGCGTCATAAACCGAACTATCACCATGAGGGTGGAATTTACCCATAACCTCACCGACAATACGTGCAGACTTTTTAAATGGTTTGTCCGAATAGAGTCCCAATTCGTTTGCCATACCATAAAGGATACGTCTGTGTACTGGTTTCATACCGTCACGAACGTCAGGTAGTGCACGTGAAACAATAACCGACATTGAGTAGTCAATGTAGGCAGTTTTCATCTCCTCTTCGATGTTAACCTTTATTACTCTAGGTCCTCCAGAGTCGCTGTTATCGTTCTGATTGACAGCTATTTGGTTAGCATCTTCATTTGCGTTTACATCTTTGTTTATCTCGTCGCTCATATCTTTTTTTTGCTATACTTTTTATAGCGTTAATTTTTGTTCAATTTAGTTTTTAGCACTGTTTTAGTTTTGCATTAGGGACAACTACCCTATTAAAGCGTAAAGGTACAAATTTTTTGCGAGAAACGTCAAAATATACCATAAAAAAAGCGGTAAAATATAATCATTCTACCGCTTAAAGTTTATTTGAATTCTTTTAACCCTACCAAGAAGTTGTCTAAGACTTTTAGTTAGGGCTACTAACACCATTAAGAATAGGGTATTGAATATCTCCTTGTTCACCCCACGAGCCTAGACTTTTCCACGGATTTTCCCACGAATCGGAACTAGACCAACCTTGTGGAGCTGTTAAGCCCCAACCGTTAATCTGCTCAGTCGGCCACAATGTAGACGAGAATTTGCCACTTGCATTAATTTTAACTCCATCAGGAGCTGCTCCTTTGTTAGTTACATAGTAGCAATTGGAAATTACTGCATTATTGCTCACCTTTCCCAAAACTCCGTAAGAGCCAGTATTTGTTGAGTAGCACGATGAGATAGGATAGTCGCTACTTGCTGCAATTGCGCCACTATAACATTTCTCCGCACTTCCAGCATCTACCTCTCCAGTATTGAGACAAGCAAAAACTCCACCCGATGCTATTGCAACAACTCCACCTGCATAAGACTCATAAAAACCAGTTGTGTTTTCAACAACTGCAGCAACCTTAGTTCCAACAAAAGCAGATCTTTGTATTACGACTTTACCTTCGCTCTGTCCAACAATACCACCTGAATAGGCGTAATTTTTAGCTTTAGCCTCAATTGTACCGTAACTAACCGAATTAGAGATTACAATTGGATAAGCTTGGGCAGTAACTTCTCCAACAATTCCACCCACCACTGCCGACTGAGTAGCCGAACTTGCGCTTATATGGGCAGCCGAACAGAAATCCACAACAGCTCCTCCCATTGAGCCTCCTTCCACCGAACCACAAATACCACCAGCCGTAATAGGTGTATTTGGTGCAGTTAACACCTTTTTCGTACCGCTAGAACAAGCTACTATTGACGATGCGCCTTTAACAGCTCCGCACACACCTCCCATAGTCACAATTCCATCACCAGCAATAACCTCCATCACCAAGAGCGATTCTACATTTGCGATTTTCACTGGCACCAAAACCGATTGAGCATAACCACAAGCACCTCCAACAAATTTATCGGTATTATCAGCCGAACTATAATCGACAGTCAATGTACCTCGAATGCTGATATTGATCAGAGAAGCATCCATCACATACCCAAACAGACCAACATACCTATTATCCTTTGTTTCAATTTTCAGGTTACAAACAAAGTTAGAAGGAGTCTCGTTCATTGTAGTAGTAGCTTTTGCATTAAAGATTCCTTTAAATGGTTTGTCTTCCGTTCCGATAGGTGTCCAAGGGATATTATTCATATCGAAAGGCACAACTTGATGTATTTCGACTCCTGCAAAATTATTAGCTCCGCTGTTCACCTGCTCTGCTACCCAAGCTAGCTGCGAAGGGTTAGTTAGAATATATTTTCCATCGGTTAGCACTGGAGCTGAAACAGAGCCATCCCACACAACACCACGCTCTTCATTCCAATCGATTTTCGAAAGGTAAGAGTCCCAATGCGTGTTACCATCTTTATAGTATGTAGTTTCTCGATACACATCTCTGAGCAGTACGTAAGGAGAGGAAGGTGTACAAAGCAGAAAGTTAAGTCCTTTCGAGCGATCTAGGTTATTTCCAGCAATGACTTTAGTTGCCATAATCGCTTTATCTGGATTTGGAGTAGCGAGGTAGTCATAAAGTTTTTTTGCGGACTCTTTTAGCCCTTGATTGTCGTTTGGAATTGGGGCTGTAGATATATTGAGCGCAAAGTCTGCCAAGTCGTAGTAATTCGCTGTATATGCGTTTATCAATCCTCCGCTAACTCCACGTTGCGAACTTGAGATGAATGGCTGCGTATATTTTACATCAGTAGCATCCATTTTAGCAGCAAAATCATTGAAAAGAGTTGCTAGGTCATCTACTTTTCCAAGATTGTACATACTAACTACTGATTCCGAAGATGTTTTTACTATCTCGTCACACATACTAAATGCCGTACCATTTCCAGCGCAAAAATCGGTTATAAATTTGATGTCCTTGTATTTGAGGTTGTGCAGCCCAGAAGAGGTAGGCGAAACTAAGACAGCGTATTTAAGCCCACTATTTTTTAGGTCATAAATAACCTCGTACATACCCATCAAACAAGCTCCTGCTGTGAAAACAGAAACATTTACCTCTTTTCTCATTTCGGTAATTGCTTTGGATAGTTGAGGTACAGTTATCTCTGTTTGGGT
Organism: uncultured Rikenellaceae bacterium; assembly: GCA_947074135.1. Classification (GTDB taxonomy): domain Bacteria; phylum Bacteroidota; class Bacteroidia; order Bacteroidales; family Rikenellaceae; genus Mucinivorans. Next base: position 6,657 of record CAMTOL010000018.1, on the reverse strand, counting down.
AGTAGGATTTGGGCTTATAGAGCGAGTTAGAGCTTCACTTTGCTCACCGTTTTTCCAAGATATATCGATTCCAGAGCCGTGGCTATAAATAAACAGAGCTACACTATCTGCAGGGTACAGTTTAGATATATATTTAACCTTTTCGACCAAATATTCATAGCTACCTGGGTCACCGTCTGCTTTGTAATCATTTCCAATTATTCTATTAAAGACATATTTTGGCGACAGCATAGTTGGACCTGACATCAAATCATCGAAGTTGTCTGTATTTGAGTCGTATTCAGGTTTTTGAAGGTAGTATAGTGTTGTTCCTTGGATTTCCCCAGGAGCTACAAAGGCTATATTGTTGAGTTCATTTCCCGAGCCCCCATACATCTCGTGATATTTTATCTCCTTCATATTTCCATTTGCAATTGCCATCTCCGAGTTATTGATAAAATGGATAAATGTCCATTTTTTCTTTTTTAGTGGTTTAGGTCTGAAAAGAATACAGTCGAACCCTTCATCGGTCGTAAAGACCATAGCCTTATTCTCCTCTACTATTACAGGAAACTCATTAACATAAGTGTCATACAACTCTTTAAGAGTTATCTTTAGAGTATAAGAGCCAGGTGTTAGGCTATCAAGGAGAAAGTATCCCGATTGGTTAGTCGTTGTCGAATCCACTTCTGTTTGTCCGTCTAGCAATTTCACAGTTGCACGAGACATACCGTATAATGGCAGATTCGATTCAGCTAATAAGCTGTTACCTCCACTATACTTAACCGTTCCACTAATTGATGGTACTTTAACCTCTACAGTATCATATTTAATGACTGGTTCGTAGATATACTCTGTTTTGGTACACGAAAACAGAGACGTAGCTATAATATTAAGTCCTAAAACAAGAAGTACAAAAGATCTTTTCATCCTTATAATAATTAGGTAGGTTCTAATTTCTAATTTTTCGCTTCAAAATTTAGGACAAGAACCCATTATACCCCAAATTGAAGCAATTATATAACTTTAAAGTTATATAAAAAATTCTAATAATCAAACTTTTTGAGCAAAATCTATCTATCCATCTATCTGCATATTATAGGTTAAATTATCTTCAATCTTACAATTTGTTCAAAGCCACAAATATTGCAGTTCCAGTTTCTGAGTCCGATGATGCCACTTGCACGTTCAATCACATTCGAGTGCAGGTGCAAACCCTGCATCGTCTGCTCCATAAACCCGAGAACGTGCTCAACTCTTGCTCATCTAATAATCCTCGTTTGCCTCTACTCTTAGGAAATCATCATTAGCATACTTCCAGATAACGACAATCAGCTGAATCATTGAGGTTTAATTTTCAGAAGTTCCCTAGTTGGTTGATTCTTAAAACAAGAATATCAAACACGTAGTTAAATCGCGTTTGATATTCAATGTAAGATTCATATTATTATGAACCGAAGTTATCGTTTGTTATGGTTATGAACCAAAGTTGTCATACATAATATTTTCAGACGGAACACCCATATTGTCGAGCATATTGTCTACCGCCGAGATCATCATTGGAGGTCCACACATCAAATACAAACAACCTTCTGGATCCTCGTGGTTTTTCAGGTAATTTTCATACAACACGTTATGGACAAAACCAGCTGTGTAAGGTACTCCAGCAGCATCAGCCTCAGGGTCTGGACGGTCTAGAGCTAGATTAAACTTAAAGTTAGGGAAATCTTTTTCGATTTGTTTGAACTCATCGTAATAAGGCACCTCTTTAAGTGCACGAGCGCCATACCAGAACGATACAGGTTTATTAGTTTTAACTGTTTGGAACAGGTCCATAATATGACTACGCATTGGTGCCATACCAGCTCCACCACCGATAAAGACAAGTTCTTGAGTATCTGGTAAACCTTCAGGCAAGAAGAACTCGCCATAAGGTCCAGAAATGGTGATTTTATCGCCTGGTTTCATCGAGAAGATGTATGACGAACAGATACCTGGGTTAACAGGCACAAAGGCGTTAGCAGCTCTATCCCAAGGTGGGGTAGCGATACGGATATTTAGCATAATGATATTGCCTTCGGCTGGGTGGTTGGCCATAGAGTAGGCTCTAAACGTAGGCTCTGGGTTTTTAGTAACCAGGCTCCACATATTCATACTATCCCAATCTGCGCGGAATTTCTCGTCGATATCGAAGTCGCTAAACTTAATTTCATCGTACTTAGGAATGTCGATTTGGATATATCCTCCCGATTTGAATTTCAATGTTTCATTCTCAGGTAGTTTCACTACGAACTCTTTAAGGAAGGTAGAGATATTGCGGTTGCTCACAACCTCGCACTCCCATTTCTTAACGCCTAGCACGTGTGGTTCGATATGGAGTTTCATACTCTCTTTAACCTTAACTTGGCAGCCAAGACGCCATTTATCTTGTTGTTGTTTACGTGTAAAGAAGTTTGTTTCGGTAGGTAGAATCTCTCCGCCACCTTCCATAACCTGCACTTTACACATACCACACGAACCGCCGCCACCACAAGCTGATGGTAGGAAGATTCCTTGTTCGGATAGGGTTGAGAGTAGAGTACCACCTGCGCCGACCTCTAACATTCGTTCGCCGCCATTAATGTCAAGTGTCACATTGCCACTTGGTGTAAGTTTGCTCTTAGCGTAGAGTAGTAGTGCAACTAGCACTAGCACAATAACTAAGAAGGCACCAATTGCCGCTAAAATCGCTGTATATTCCATATTTAGTAGTAATAATTTCGTGAATACGATTTGCAAAAATAGCATTTTTTTGAGAAAAAAGCACAATTTTATCTAATTATTTCATAGCTGCAGCAAAAAGTATTACTAACAATAAAGGAGCGTTGTGATTTTCATAATAGAGGCTTAAGTTATTTTGTTTGTCAAATCAATGTGTCGGCTATTTTCCATCTATTTTAGGTTGTTAGCAATAGTTTTATTTGACTTGATTAGGATAAAAGGGATAATTGAGAGCTATTATTTTTGTGAGTTGGTTATTTTTTACTACTTTTGTCCTTCCAAAAGTGAGTCTAACGCTATAAATGTAAAATAGTGGTCATTGATAGAGCAGCTAAGGTTGATGATTAAGAGGTTCACTGTATAGATTTTGGAGGGATGGGTGAGTGGCTGAAACCAACAGTTTGCTAAACTGTCGTACTGGGTGAACTGGTACCGGGGGTTCGAATCCCCCTTCCTCCGCAATAAAGCTTGCTTGTCAGCAAGTTACGTAATTTACACCCAGCTTTACACCCAAAATATAAAGTTGGGTGTTTTTCTTTCTATCTGGGCAAGATCTACCCACAACGCATTTGACAAAAAGTCTAAATTCGGTTTAGACTCAATGCTGTATAAGCTCTGCAAAAGCCTAAAGTGAAAACAAAACCTCTAAATAAAATTCAACATCCAGAGGTAAACAAAAGATGGTGCAACCCGAAAGCTACACCATTTTTTCACATTGTTGTCCGAGACCAATATCAATCATTATTTTCCACTCTAACAACATCACTAATATTAATATTCTGTAATAATTCAAGAATAAAGAGTTGTTTGAGACAGAAGTTACTCGCTATCATAACGGTACTATGTTCTACAACTTAGATGTGATAATAGCGTTGATTTTTCGTTGTAAAAGCTCTATTTGTCGCCGTTTCCGTGAATGGCTCCGAGAACAGGCAAAACGCCCGATTACAGAAAGCCTAAAACAACCGATAATAATACAGATTTAAACAAACCTACCAATGTCTTAACATAAGCCTCCTTCGGGAGGCTTATTTATTTTAAAGCAATGAAACACTCATTTTATAATTAGTCAAAAACTGTTTATTCGCTTTTCAAAGAATGGTCGAGCTGTTATGTTATCTCTTAGATTTTATTATCGTTTGCATACTTCTCTATTTCATCCAAAAGCAGTGTTGCAATACCACTTGCTGTTATATATTATCCAAAAACAGAAAATTTCTCAACAACAACTCTATGCCAAGCCATAGCCAATAGTAATGCAATAAATAGCAATTCGATTATTTGCAGCATTATGTTGGCTAAAAGCTGTTTTTTTGAATAGATATTTGCTAGCTGTTTCTTTGAATAAAATATTGCCCTACTATAAAATAATATAGATATAAAGGCTACAAATAATGCTATTGATGTATTTAGTATAAAATCTGCAGGATTGTGAAATGTACCAATGCCAATAATAATACTCAACATTAGAGTTATCCCCCAAATTAAATGACTGATAACTATATTAACTCTATTCATCTTATATCTCTCATTTTAAGTATTGGGAATGGAGTGGCTTGTTCGTCAAGTTCTGTGCGTTCAAATATTCTAAAACCAAGATGCACTAATGTATTTGCAAATAGCTTATTTCAGTAACGAAACATAAATGTTGTTATTTACATTTCGAGAAATTGTCTACATAAGGCATTTGTAGAATTTGCAATTCACTACAATCTATATATTTTCCATAAACTTGGGAAAAAATCGTGATACCATACTCTGACTAGCTATTCGTCAATTGCATTACACTCGCCAGTTTGATAACCATTAAGAGTGGCTTGGAGTACAGATATCATATCTCTGCGAAACTCCTCAGACTCAAGTACGGCAAGCTTATCACGATGCCACATAAACTCCTGCTTTAAGTCGTAAGTTGGACGAACAAAGATCTCAAAATCGGTAAAATCTTCGGTTCTCTCAATCTCTTTCTACGAAGTGTACACTTTATGAAGAACGCTCATAGCTCTACTTAGCTGTATTACCTTTGAATTTTTTACTATAATTTTTTCCTTCCATATTTCAAAGGTAATTTTTACCCGCATAACTCTTTGCAGTTAACATTAGAAAGTCCACTTTTGGATTATGGCAATTCCTCCATATACAGATAAAAATTAACTTTACTCGAGAATATGATAAAATAGAAAGAGAAACAAAAGAGGTTGACTTAAATTAAATATTAAGTCAACCTCTACTTTAAATTTCCCCCAATTTCTATTTCCAACCAGTATATAGATCAGAACTACTCCAGCCTTCGGTTTGAACTAACACCCCACCCGAGAGATTAATCTGTGTTTGAGGTATTTTGTAAAAACCTTTACAAGCATTATATCTAACAGCATACCCACCACCAAACGCTTTATTGCGATCTGGCTTGTTCTGACAGAGAATCTCGATATCTTGTTGTGCTGCAAGTGCTTTTACCGCATAACTCTCACCATAACGACGCATATCATTCCATCTTACACCTTCAAAGGCCAACTCCCAACGTCTTTCGTTACGTAAAGCATCTTCTGAATATGCCACTGCAGGCAAGCCAACACGCTGACGAACCAGGTTCATACTTGCAGCATTTTTTGTTAACTCCGAGTGCATTAACAACACATCAGCAAAACGAATTAAAACTAAATCTTGAGTGTGACCAAGCTGCATATGGTTTTGAGTACCATACATTGGCACACTATAAGAGAATATATTAGTTTGACCTTGCACTGGGGTTATAACAGCATTCTTCTTTTGATGGTATGGAGTCTCTTGAGTAAACTGCTGCTGTCCAGTTTTGTAATTTGGCAACTCGGCAAGAGTTTGGATAGATGCCTCACGTCTCATATCATTCGGTTCTGCATTTTTCCAATCTTCATAAAGAGCTGTTGAAACTGGACCACAACCCCAGCCACGACCTATTGGAAACGTATTTTTAAGAGGTTGCCCGCCACGAATTCCAAAAAACAAATTAAATTTATTCGCGTATCCTGTCGTAGTTTGAAAAGATGCAAAGTTTGAGTATTTAATAGCAAATAGCGTTTCTGGATTTACCCCTCCATCATTTTCTACCCATTTCAGCCCTTTTCCTTTGGTGTAAGTATAGTCATCTACTGTAAAGCGATTAGTGTAGGCCCATAGATTTCTATAATCATCCACCAATTGATGGCCAGAGCTAGAGATACACTCCTCTAACCAAGTTACCACCTGTGCCGATTCTATTGAGCCACCTCCTGCTAAAGGCAGTGAAGATTTACCATAAAAACCAGTATAGAAAAGGTAGATACGAGCCATCAAAGCCTGTGATGACCATTTAGTAGCACGGCCTGCTTCAATTTGGGTGTAAGGTAATGACGGCATTATTTCAATCGCCTTTTTAAGGTCGCTTGCCATCTGTCCATACAACTCTTCAACTGTTGCCCTTGGATTATTTTCAGACTCGGTTTTCAGCACCAATGGGACTGTTCCCCAAAAAGAGGCCATTTCATAATAAAAGAATGCGCGTAGAAATAGAGCCTCACCAATTAATTGATTTTTCTCATTTTCATCTTTAAATCCGCTACATCTATCAACGTTTTCTAAAAATGAGTTAGCGCGGAAAACTCCCTTATAACGCTCTTTCCAAAATACTTCATTTATATTTTCATCTGTATAAAGCATCATATCAAGTGACTGCATTTTAGTATCATTTGAGCCACCTCCACCCAGCACATCATCAGACGCTAGGTGTGAGTATATATACTAAGAACTAATCGTATCACCGGTAGCTGTATTAAGATTCTAATACACTGCCGTAAGAGCCTGTTTGGCATCTTCAACTGTTTACGGAAAGTGTTAATTGTTCTTTTTTTTCAGATCCTTTGTTTAGATAACATCTTCTCAACCCACAAGCAAAACACC
>CAMTOL010000017.1 GCA_947074135.1 uncultured Rikenellaceae bacterium | reverse complement strand
GTGTGATAAATAACGATAAGCTGTGAATTAATGCAATTGTTAAGTCGATTGTCGGAATTGGTAGCTATATTGGCCTTTTCTTGTTTGCGGCGCAGTTCTTCTATTTCTTTTCGCATAGTAACCTCGCTATAATTGTTGCAATCAAGGGTGCCGCTTGGTTGAGCCATATTGGTTTTACAGGCTTCCCTATGTTGGTATGCTTTGTCTTCTTGGTTGCTCTTATCAATATGTTTATGGGGTCAGCTTCGGCAAAATGGGCGATACTTGCTCCTGTCTTTATCCCAATGTTGATGTTAATTGGTTACCACCCAGGATTGACTCAAGCAGCGTTTCGTATTGGAGATTCGGTAACAAATGTAATTACTCCAATGATGAGCTACTTTGCACTACTGGTGGTTTATGCGCAGAAATATAATAAAGATTATGGTGTTGGAACTCTTATTTCGTTGATGTTGCCATTCTCGTTATTCTTTATGTTGTGTTGGATAGTGCTACTTGCGATTTGGTTCTATTTCGGACTTCCGCTCGGACTCGACGGACCAATTCATTTATAGAATTGACAATCCTTAATGCATAATCCTTAATCATTTGTGATGGTTGTGAGTGTTGTAGCTTAGATTAAATATTAAAATTACAAATTATGGATTCTGCATTGTAAATTAAATATGTAACTTTGCGCTATGGTAACACACGATACACACGTTAGAATAAGGTATGGAGAGGTCGATATGATGGGCTTCCTGTATCACTCGCACTATGTTGAGCTGTTCGATGTTGGTCGAACCGAATTGATGCGAAATTATGGTTTTCCTTATGCTGAGATTGAACGAAGTGGGGTAATGATGCCTGTGCTTCAGGTGCATATTGACTATAAAAACCCTGCTCACTACGACGACTTATTGACAATTCGCACATCGCTGCCCGAACTACCATCTGGAGCAAAGGTAACGTTCCACTATGAGGTTTTTAGAAATGAGGGCAAAGAGCTAATCACGACAGGAACCGTTACGCTCGCCTTTATGCACTCCACGACGCATCGACCAACTCGTCCGCCAAAGCAGCTAATTGATATGTTTAAACCTCACTTTGAGTAGGCTGTAGTGACTCGTTTTGCTAGTTTATATAGTAGAGTACAGTCTCTTTGATTTGGACATAGAGAATATAGCAGCACAAAAAGAGTTTTCGTCCTGTGCCTGCAATAAAGCCTAGAAATGCTCCAAGGGTTGCTATTAATGAGTCTGCTCCTGACTTTTTTGCAAAGAGAAGTTCGCCTAAGAAAGCTCCAAGTAGCATACCTACTATCATTCCGATTGGAGTTAGAATCATACCCGCAAAAAGACCTATTATTGAGCCCCAAGCGGCATATTTTGTACCTCCGAACTTTTTAGTAATGAGCGGTGGAAGGAAATAGTCGGCAAAAAAGACAATTAGTGTTATCATGCCTAAAATTAACATATAGGTAATCGAAAGTGCGCTAAACTGTGAAGCGTGGAAAATCCATAGTGCGCAGTACGCAAAGAGTGGTCCAGGTATTGCTGGAACCACACAACCGACAATAGCTACGATTACTAATACTAGCGATATTGTAAGTAAAAAATATTCGAACATTTCTCTTTTTTTCTCTATTAGCTAGGTAAAGGTAACGTTAATTATTTATAAATCAAAATTTGAGAATCTATGCAAGTTGGAGATAAAGCCCCGCAGGTGCTGGGAGTTGACCAAAATGGTCGTCAAATTAAACTGTCTGATTTTAAAGGAAAAAAACTTGTACTGTACTTCTATCCTAAAGATAGTACTTCGGGTTGTACTGCTCAAGCTTGTTCGTTAAGAGATGGTTATGGTGAGCTACAAGGTGCTGGTTATGAGGTGCTAGGTGTTAGCGTTGATGGCGAAGCATCGCACCAAAAATTTATAGCTAAAAATGAGTTGCCATTCAATCTTATTGCTGATACTGATAAAGAATTGGTCGAAAAGTTTGGCGTTTGGGCGGAGAAATCAATGTACGGACGTAAATATATGGGTACGCTTCGCACAACATTTATTATTGATGGTTCGACAGGTGTGATTGAGCGTATAATCACTCCCAAAGAGGTAAAAACTAAAGAGCACAGCTCTCAAATCCTAGCCTAAATTTTGCTTGTCAGCTCTTAGACCGATTATCATTGCAATTTTTAGTTTTTGTCATTACTATAATTGCCCACAGTGCGACAGTCTTAACCTTTAGTGAAGATTAGTGTTTCGTTTTATTCTTCACTAAAGGTATAGTAGAACTGGTTATAAGACTGTGTAGAAGAGGTTAATCTTCGAGGGCGATGATTTGATCAGCATCAACTTTAGGGAGCTTCATTGCTGCGATTTCGGCTTTGCACTTTGCAACCATTTCGTCGGTCATTTTGTAGGTAAATGTGCCGTAGTCGCCAATTTCGAACTCTCCAACTTTAAAGAAACCCCATTTTTCGAAGTACTCGGTTAAGTCAACACCGCCAACTCGGCAGCACTCTTTGACGAAATTGAGCGAGTATTCGGCTACTTTGTCTTTGCCTCTAGCCGAGTCCCAATCATTGCCTTCGCCTTGAGCTGAGTTTCTAAATACTTGGTGTAGGTCTGCATAGAAATCTGCTTTGCCGTTGGCTGTAAAGTATAGGTGAAGCTGCCAGAATGGAACAAGACGACAGAAAACATCGTTTGCTTCTAAGTATGAGATGCCACGTTCGATGATATCTTTACGGGCTGCTTCATACGATTTTTGGTTGCCCAATCGGCTTTCGACACCAAACGAGCGAATAACATACATAGTAATAATATTGTTGCTCACTTCGCCCATTCCGCCCCAATTCAAGTATGGACGTGTTTGATGAACGTGTCCAACCTCGTGGCTAAAACCCCAACAAGGGTCGCCCGAAATCACTCTTGCAGGATCAACAACCATTGCCATAGCATAGCCGGGTTTCGTTCCCATATATGCAACTCCATCGCCATCGCGGAACATATAGTAGTTGTAGTTGACACGAGCTAGGATACGATTTTCAGGTACAGTGTTATACTTTTCAAGACCGATGAAACGGTGTTGGCGGAAAACGAGTGAGTCGTAGTTGCTAAGCAGTTCAACGCCACGACTACGAGCATATTTATTGCAAGCCTCTACTGGATATGCAATTTGAATGTGGCGACCACGAGCGTCAATAACTGGATATACTGCATTGTCGAGCATTTTGTCCCAATCAGCGTCGGTGTGTCCAAGTGTTAGGTCGAAGTAACCGTTTACTTTGTCGCCAACAAAGTGAATAGAGATTGGAGCCTCTTCTTTAGGGTTTTCAGAGTAGAATGAAACGTAAACTAGCCCCGATTTTTTAACGTCAATCACGTTTACGCCGTTCGATACCTCGTAATCGTCTTTGATAATTCCCCAACCATTAGGATCTTTAGTTGTTTCGACACCTTCGGGAGCTCTTCTGTCCCAATTTGGAACCATCAGCGTAAGAGTTTTGCCTTGAGCTACGCCATCGACAATGATTGTCTGTTTTCCCTCTTCGAGGTAGATACCAGTGATGCCCTCGTAGCGGCTGTAACCGTTGCCAATGTGGAGCTGTTTACCAAGCGCATCAGGGTGAAGTTTAGCTTTGAAAGTAGCTACTCGGTAGTCGGTAGAGTAGTTGCCCACTTTGAGTGCTGTTGCCAGAGCTTTGAGTTCGGGGTTCGACATCTTTGCAATATTGCTTTTCGATGCTTTGCTCGATAGTTGCGTTGCCATTTTGTCGGCAAAGATAGACATATCGTTGTTTTGAGCAGTTGCTGTTGTTGCGCAAGCTGCAATTAAAACCGATATTAAAATAATTAGTTTGCGGTTCATCTTTTACGTTAGGTTTATTAAAATAATTTTACTAACAAAGATAATAAAACAATTTTAATTGTAAAATATTTTTCTAATTATTTATTAATCAATTCAACGTTTCTTTAATAATTCAATAAAAGAGCGTCGAGAACTGATCCGCTCTCAACGCTCTTTTGTATTCTATTTTTACAGTTGACCTAAACTAGCCCCGAAAAACCCATAAATGCCATAGCCAAAATACCTGCCATAAGTAGAGCGATAGGTACTCCTTTCATTGCCTTAGGAACATCTGCTAGCTCAACCTTCTCGCGAAGACCAGCAAACAGTACGATAGCAAGAGTGAAACCAATAGCCGAAGCTAATGCAAAAACAACACTCTCTCCAAGATTCATTAATCGAGCTCCCTCTTCGAGCATCAAAGGTTTTTGAACCAACAGAATAGCAACTCCAAGAACAGCACAGTTTGTGGTAATCAGCGGCAAAAATACGCCAAGGGCAGAGTAGAGTGGAGGCGAAATCTTTTTGAGTATTATCTCAACCATCTGCACCAATGCAGCGATAACCAAGATAAAGACAATTGTTTGCATATACTCTATCTCGAGCGGAATGAGTACATAGTGTTGGAGCAGGTAGGCTACAATAGCAGCGATTGTCATAACAAATGTTACGGCTGCGCCCATACCCATCGATGTAGATACTTTTGACGATACGCCAAGGAAAGGACAGATGCCTAGAAATTGCGCCAGGATAATGTTGTTAACAAATATTGCACCTATTATAATTGCAAAGTATACCATAATCTTATTAATTTAATAATTGGTAAATTTAATTAGTTTTTTAGTTTGGCAGTAGCCTTATTGAATAGTACAAGTAGGTAGCTAAGAGCAATAAACGCCCCCGGAGCTAGAATGAAAACAAGCATTCCGTCTGCGCTCTCGTTTATAAATTTGTAACCGAAGATTGCACCCGAACCTAGTGTTTCGCGTACCATACCTAGCAGTGTAAGGGCAAGTGTGAAACCAAGTCCAATGCCAACGCCATCGATTAGCGAACTAATCATATTATTTTTACTCGCAAATGCTTCGGCACGTCCAAGTATGATACAGTTTACCACGATAAGTGGAATAAACAGACCTAGCGTTTCGTAAAGGGCTGGTAGGTATGCCTCCATAAGTAGTTGAACTACTGTTACAAACGACGCAATTACTACAATAAAGGCAGGAATACGCACTTTCGATGGAATAAGGTTTTTGATAAGCGATATCACGATGTTGCTCATTATAAGCACAAACATTGTAGCAGCACCCATTCCAAGTCCGTTGATAGCCGAGGTAGTTGTTCCGAGTGTTGGACACATACCGAGTAGCAGCACGAAAACAGGGTTCTCTTTAATAATGCCTTTTACTAAGTTTTTTCCTTGATTCATTTTTATATGATTATGAATTGTGAATTTTTATTGAATTGATTTAAAGGTGTTGTAGGCACGATTAACGGCATCGATATATGCTTTTGACGATATTGTCGAGGCAGTGATAGCGTCGATGTTGCCACCCTCTTTTCGAAGTGCGATTTTTGTTTGGCTAGGGTCGTTGCCCTCGAACTGAATCGAAAATTTTGATTTTTTAGGTTCTATCTTATCTCCCAATCCTGGTGTTTCTTTATGTTCGAGAACCGAAATTTTAGTGATTTTGCCTTCCGGTGTGAAACCTACCAATAATCCTATTTTACCCCCAAAACCGAGGTTTGAGTATGTTTCAACAGCATAGCCAACCAGTTGGTCATTCTCTTTGGCAGGATAAACCTTAACCTCCACCCCGTCTGCCATTGCTGTAAAAGCTTCGTTCGAAGGGTTGTTGTTAAAGGTTGGCATAATGTCGGCAATTGCGTTATTTGTTTTAGCAAGTCTTGCTGCTTCAATTGGCTCTTTGGTCAACATATAGACCCCTCCAACCCCGGCACTTGCAATTGCTGTAATCACTACCAGCACAACGATCATATTTGTTAAAGTACTTTTCATAGTATTGCTCTTATTTCGATTATTTTTTACCAAAGCGGCGTGGTTTGAGGTACATATTGAGTAGTGGCACTGTGGCATTCATAATAAGTATCGCAAATGACATACCTTCGGGATATGCGCCCCAAGTACGTATTAAGATTGTTAGAATACCAATTCCTACACCATAAACAGCCATTCCGCTCTTGCTCATTGGCGAAGTAGAGTAGTCAGTTGCCATAAAGATTGCTCCAAGTAGCGCACCACCTGCAAAAATATGGAATAGTGGCGAAGCGTATTGAGTTGGGTCAATTAGGTACATCGCACCAGCGAATAGTGCCATCGAACCAAGCACGAATACTGGAATATGCCAAGTGATAACTTTACGAATAAGTAGGTAAAGAGCTCCCAAAATCAACAATAGACCTGAAATCTCGCCCAACGAACCTCCGTGCATACCGAACAGCATATCGTTCATCGATGGTAGCGCACCAACGCCCTGTTCGCTTAGAATTGCGAGTGGTGTTGCTCCAGTTACACCGTCAATGCCAGTGAAAGTGGTCATCGGAACGGGGAACGAAATCAACAGAAAAACACGTCCCACAAGTGCAGGGTTGAATGGGTTGCGACCAAGTCCGCCGAAACTCATCTTGCCAATGCCAATTGCTACAAGCGAACCGAGAACCACCAACCAAGGCGAGATTTCGGCTGGAAGGTTGAATGCTAGGAGCATACCTGTCACAACTGCCGAGAGGTCGCAGATTGAGTTCTCGCGACGAAGCAAGAATTTGGTTATAGCCCACTCGAAAGCCACACACGAAGCTATTGCTACTAGGTTTGTCACTAGTGCAGGTATGCCAAAGGCGTAAATCGAAAATGCAAAGGCGGGAAGCATCGCAATGATAACGTCACGCATAATTTTCTGTGTCGAAGCCCCACTATGTAGGTGAGGTGAAGCGGATACAATTTTCATATTTTATTGATGATGTATTATCTTTTTTTGTGATTACTATTTTTTAGGAGCGTTGCGCAGTTGTGTCAATGCAGCTACTTTACCTAAACGGATATAGTCGAGCAGCGGAATTGCGGCAGGACAAGTGTAAGAGCAGCAACCGCACTCAATACAGTCGTGCGCCTTTTCGTTCACAACCCTATCCATCAACCCAAGTCGGCTGATTTTTGCTATCAAATATGGTTCAAGTCCCATTGGACATACGCTCACACACTTAGCACACGAGATACAAGGACCTGCCTTTGGGCGTTTCGACTTAGCCTCTGGCATCAACAATACGCCTGAAGCCCCCTTAGTAGTTGGAGCTGCAGTGTTGCTCATTGCGCGACCCATCATCGGGCCGCCGTTGATAACCTTACCTTCGCACTCAGGATTGCCACCACAAAGTTTTATCAAATCGTTAATTGGAGTACCAACTCTAACCAACAGGTTCTTAGGCTCTGGCAACTCAACGCCAGTAACTGTTGTGATGCGTTCAAATAACGGTTTGTTCTTCTGAACTGCCTCGTAGATTGCTATTATAGTACCAACATTCTGCACAACTGCGCCTACTTCGATTGGAAGCGCACCGCTAGGTACTTCACGTCCTGTAACTGCTGCAATCAACTGTTTTTCACCACCTTGTGGATATTGTACTTTTAACGGTGTTATTTCTATACAGTTTTTAGCTTTTGAACGTAGTAGTGAAATTGCATCAGGTTTATTATTTTCAATTCCAATGTAACATTTCGAGCAGCCAAGAGCTTTCATAACAATCTGACAGCCAACCAAAAATTCATCTGCACGTTCCAACATCAAACGATGATCGGCGGTCAAATAAGGTTCACACTCCACACCATTAATAATCAAAAACTCGGCTGTTTTGCCAGGAGGAGGCGAAAGTTTCACTCCCGTTGGGAATGTAGCACCACCAAGTCCAACAATACCAGATGCCGAAATTTTGGCAACTATATCTTTAGGTTCTAAGTCGCACTTTTCGATTAGTGTGGCAGAACGGTCAATTGTTTCCTCCCACTCGTCCCCCTCGACCTTAATTGTGATAGCCATTTTGCGAACTCCACCACCATCAGGCACAAGGTCAATAGCCGTTACAGTTCCGCTAACCGAGCTATGAACAGGTGCGCTAACAAAACCCGTGGCATCTGCAATTTTTTGCCCCACCTTTACTGTATCGCCTTTGCTAACGATAGGTGTAGCTGGTGCTCCGATATGTTGTGACGTGAAGATTGTAACTACCTCTGGAATTGGTGCTACTTCAATAGCCTTTTGAGCCGAAATTTTATGGTCGTGTGGGTGAACTCCCCCTATTGGAAATGTTTTCATTATAATAGTGATCAAGTGATCAGTGATTAGTGATCAGTATTTTTTAGTTTGCTGCTTCTTTTTCTGCTGGTTTAGCCTCTTTGTTAGGTTCTGGTTTCTCGGTAGCTACCTTTTTGGGAGGAAAACCAAGTTCTTTGATTGCGCCAGTAGGGCATTCAGAGGCACATTTGCGACACAAACGGCATTTTTGAGCATCTATGTATGCTAGGTTGTTCTCAAGTGTAATCGCTTCAAAAGCACAAGCCTTAACGCACTTGCCACAACCTATACAAGCTGCCGTACAAGCTTTGCGAGCTATTGCTCCCTTATCTTTCGACGAGCACTCCACATAGATTCTACGACTTTTAACTCCCTTCTTGCGAAGCTCTAACACCATCTTTGGACAAGCCTTCACGCAAGCTCCACAAGCTGTACACTTCTCTTCATCAACCTCTGGAAGTCCTGTCGCTGGGTCTATTTTAATTGCATCGAACGTACAGACATTTACGCAGTCGCCACCGCCTAAGCAGCCCCAGGTACAGCCAGTTTCGCCACCATAGAGCGACGAGATAACAGCACACGATGTAGCGCCGTCGTACTGTGATGTTTTAGGGCGATTGGCGCACGAGCCGTTACATTTAAGTACTGCAACTTGCGGTTCGCGCTCTGCCGCAGCCTTGCCTAAGTGTTCGGCAACAGCTTTCATCGTTTCGGCTCCACCAACAGGACAGAAAAGAGAAGAAATATCCTCGTTTTCGACCAATGCCGTTGCGAATCCACGACAACCGGGATAACCGCACCCACCGCAGTTTGCTCCGGGAAGCATTGCTTCGGTGGTGTCGATACGAGGGTCTTCGTAAACCTTAAACTTTTGAGATACAAAATAGAGAATTACAGCTGCCACAGCTCCAAGAGCTACCAAACTTACAACTGTGTAAATAAAAATTTCGTTCATTATTTATTGTGATATGTGGTCAGTAATTTGTATTGAATGACCATTTTGTTAATGCTTAGTTCTTAATCGTTAATATGGTCCTCGACAATCGAAACGCTGATTGAGCGACCTATTCCGAAAACCTTGATAACCACAAAATACAAAATGAGCGCACCTAGCGCGGAAATTCCACTCCAAAGTTCGCTCAATCCTATACTTTGTAATAATAAAAGTAAACCAATAACTAGTACAACTGGTAGCATATAAGCCAATAGTACAGCTCGAAGACCCATGGCAGTCGAAATCTCAACCGAAATCACATCGCCAACTTTATGGTTTGGGTTTGTGGAAATTAAGCTCAAAATCTTCTTATTGCTACTCTCTCCCCCCAATCCCGAACATACGCTCTTAGCCTTGCAGCCACCACAAGCATCGCCACAGTCGATAGCGCACTCTATCCTATCTCCATCAATCGATACTATTCTCGCCTGTTGATACATAATATTTAGTATTGTTCATTGTTAAAATGCAAGCACAAATTTACTAAAAATTCGCAACCTCGCAAAACAAATTTAGTCGCATAACTATAATTTAGCAAGTCCACCAGTAGATGTCTCCTTGTAAAGGCTTGGTAGGTCATGACCGGTTTGCTTCATAACCTCGACAACCCTGTCGTAGCTTACCCGATGTTTGCCATCCGAAAATGTCGAAAAATTATTAGCATCAAGCGCACGAGCCGCTGCAAAAGCATTGCGCTCGATACAAGGAATCTGCACCAATCCGCAGATTGGGTCACAGGTCAAGCCCAAGTGGTGCTCCAATCCCATCTCGGCTGCATACTCAATCTGTGATGGCGAACCGCCAAACAGCTGACAAGCCGCAGCGGCAGCCATTGCACACGCAACCCCAACTTCGCCTTGGCAACCAACCTCTGCACCCGAAATCGAGGCGTTGGTACGTGCAATATTACTAAATAGTGCTGCAGTTGCCAGAGCACGAAGTATTCGTCGCTCTGTAAAGTCGTGATTTTGTTGTAAATGATACAAAACAGCAGGTAATACACCGCACGAACCGCAAGTTGGGGCGGTCACAATCTTACCGCCAGTCGCATTCTCTTCGGATACTGCCAGTGCATAGGCGAAAACCTGCCCACGACTCTTCATTGTGCCTGAATAACCCTTTGCTCGAATCATATAAGTGCCAGCTTTGCGTCTAATGCCAAGCCCGCCTTCAATTATCCCTTCACGCTCCAATCCTCGCTCAATTGCCTCGCGCATTGTGCGCCAGACTTCGGCTAGGTAGTCCCAAATCTCGTTGCTTTCGCACTTTTCGACATACTCCCAATAACTGCTGCCATTATGGTCGCACCACTGCTGAATATCGGCAATTGATGACATCTCGTAAATCATCTCAGGAGCTTCGGCTGTTAGATTGTCGGCAGAAAGAGCCCCTCCGCCTATGCTGTAAACTTTCCACGACTCGCTTACATTTCCAGCAGTGTCCAACGCTTCGAAAAGCATCTTGTTGGGATGAAACGAGTCGAACTCCTTGGGTTGCCACACTATTTCGAGCGGTGCAATCGGAATTAGTATATCTTCAATAGCCTTGTCTGTCAAGTGACCCTTGCCGGTGGCTGCAAGTGAGCCGTAGAGAGTAACTCTAAATTGTGATGCTGTGTTATGGCGTGAGGCGAAAATTTCAGCAGCCTTTTTAGGACCCATCGTGTGACTGCTTGAGGGTCCGTTGCCTATGCGGTAGATAGTTTTAATGCTCTCCATTGTCTTATTCAAAGAAAGAGCCACTACAAACTAAATTGTAATGGCTCATTGTTTTTTGTAATCTTTCTAGCTGTTCAATTTAGACAACACTTGGTTATTAAAATTAAAAAGGTAGGTCGTCAGCTGTTGGAGCTGGAGCTGCTTGCAGCTCAGCCGATGGCTGTGGATAAGCCTGTGGTTGAGCTGGAGTTGAATAAGGAGAACCACCATAAGGAGCTTGAGCTGGAGCGGCAGCATAACCTTCAGTAGCAGATGCAACTGCATTTGGGTTAAGTACTGTAAATTTCCAACCACGAGCCTCGGTAAACCAACGACCATTGCGTTCGCGGCTCTCAATGTTTACGCTAACAACTGCTCTGTCGCCTGGGCGAAGTGCTGCTGCAGCTGGTGCTTTGTCGTTCCAAAATCCTACGCAAATTTTACGATTATACTGTTCATTTGGTAGCTCAAATACTACCTCTTGTTTAGTCCATTCTCCTCGTGCGCCTTGCCCTTTAACTACTGGCAAAACTAAGTGTACAATTGCTTCGAAATCCATAATAAAAATGTGAGTTTTAGTAAAAAAATGTATAAGTTGGTTTTTGTTTTATTCGTTGATAATTGTAATTTTTTCGATTTTATCTCCTGCTCTAATGTCGTCAATCACATCAACTCCTTCAATCACTTTACCAAAACAGGTGTGAACTCCGTCCAAATGCGATGTGTTGTTGCGTGAGTGGCAGATAAAGAATTGCGAACCGCCTGTGTCTTTACCCGCGTGAGCCATTGAAAGCACTCCTCTGTCGTGATATTGACGTTCTGCGCTAGTTTCGCATTTAATTTTCCAACCTGGTCCGCCCACACCGTTGCCAACTGGACAGCCGCCTTGGATAACAAAATCTGGAATAACTCGGTGGAATGTCAGACCATCGTAGAAGTTGCTAGAGGCTAGTTTTTCGAAGTTTGCGACAGTTCCCGGAGTCTCGTTTTCGTATAATTCGGCAATCATAGTGCCTTTTTCTGTAATTATTTCTGCTTTTTTCATTATTGCAAAGTTACATTTAATTTTTAATTCTCCAACTTTTTTCTGTAATTATTTCATAGTGAGTAAGGATATTCAAATTGTTGTTTGTTAGGTTTATTTTTTTTGTATTTTTGTTGATAAGGTGGAATTTCTGATATTTAAATTAATTATTAACGTTCAAACTTTATTGATTATACTATTGTTGGGTATAGAAACTCTCATAATAGAGAAATCGGTCCTATTATAGGTACAACGTGGACACAAAGAAACGGCTATAATGATTTGTGTCCTAATAATTCACCAGCAGGTTGTGTGGCAATTGCAATGGCTCAGATGATGAAATATGGTGAAGAGTCATCTTCTGCTACGGATGCTAATACTATTAGTGCCTTTAAAAAGATGGGGTATAGTGCTTCGCTTATCAATGGTATAAATTATACAGATGTAGTGAATGAATTGTTTATATCAAAAAGACCGATGGGCTTTACTGCGTGTAGTGATTTTTGGGGAACAAACGGACACACTCGGCTTTGGGAAACCTTACAATCGATGAATTTTGGAATAACATTAAAACTATTGATAATTACAAAAAAGTTGCTTAACTTAGCCTGCAGTTACCGTTAGAAAGTCCAGATTGTCAATTGCTAATGTAGCTGCCGTCGTTTTTTAGAATTTCAGCGCCTTTAGCGGTTGTATTATCTAATGCCGCACCTCTAAGACCAATTGTAGCTTTATCTCGTCGTGATGCACCAAAACCTGGATTGTCGTTATCTATAAACTCCGATAGTGGGTCTAGGTCGTAAACCTCGCCTACATAGCCGTAGTTGTGAATGTAGTCCACTGTTGTGAATGGCGACTGGTTCTTGTTAAATATTACAACAACGTCGTCAATATCTGAAAAGTTGGTCGAAAAGCCGCAAGATAGTGTGGGGCTGACAAAACTCTCGCCTCCCTCATTGAGTGCCGTAACTCTATATTTTCGCATCACTCCATCTTTTATGATTGGCAATTCGATGTGGTTAAAACGCACCTCAACACCGTTGTCAAAATCACTATCTTCTCCAACTTGAGTATAAACTTTATAGTAGCTAGGCTTTGCTGTAGGTTCGAGTGGGTCGTTGGTTGCTCTCCACATTAGGCTTAGAGTTGAACTGTTTTTAAGCTCCATTTTAAAATTATTGACAGGCAGTGGCTGAACCTCATAACTGCGCGAGTGATAGGTTGCCAGGAATTTTAGAATGCCTTTGTAGATGGCTCTACTCATATCGAACTTAAAGGTTGGATTTGTGGCATAGCTCATATCTATTGAGTCTTGATGTGAAAACATCTCAACAAGTATTGATGGAATATTTGGGCGTGAAATTTCGGCATATGTTTTGTCGTAGAGCGATCGGCGAGTCCACCCAGGAGTGTGTAGTGCACGAATGTCGTCAACAATTTGTGTTAGCACCATATCTGCAAAATCTCGTGACGCAAATTTTGAATTACCGTTATCGAGTGTTCCCTTTTGCTTTTCGGTATAGTGAATTGTGAGCGTTCCAAAAATTGTGTCGTTAGAACCTGAATTTGAGTGAATGCCAATAGCTAAATCGACAGGTGCTTTTTGTGTTGTGCGTAGCCAGTTGACCCAATCGCCACGACTTTTGTAGTCATCTACATAGTCTTGTTCTTTGGGAGCATTTCGTTTAGGATTTTTAGCAGCCTCAATTTCGCCAACTTTATAGACGCTTTCTGGCACTCCGCTATACTGCATATAGTATCTTGCTCCTTCAGCCCAACGAGGTACCCCACTTACCGAGCCGCCTCGTTCAACTGAGCCCATACCCCCTCCAAATCTTACAGCATCGGCAGTTATAGTTCCCGTTCCACTACCACTTAGTGTTACTCTAGCCTCGTTGTCAAATTCCCATTCGCCTAGATAGACCCAGGTTGAGCCCATAATTCGTTGATTGACCTCAACTTCACTCACGCCTCCTTTGTGATAAATGGTGTAAGTGACCTTACTTTTGTTGGTCGGAAGCGCTTTGTAGCTAATCGTAACGCCATATTTTCCTTTGTCTGGAAGTTGGAGCCGAAAATCAATCTCTGCATCGCCATCTGCAACTAGGTATGTGCCTTTGGTTTGCGGATTTTCGTCTGTAATTTTGTCAATTCTCAAGAAACCACCTTGCTCTTTGCGCCAGTTACCACTAATTTGTTTTACTGAAGAACCTTTATGCGAAAGGTCGTTATCGGCAATTATTTCAGCTCTTTGCACCGAACGTTCTCGTGGCGAGATAACGATTGCACCAGCGTTTTCGAGCATCGGAATTAGATAATTATAAGCATAGTCAAACATATTGAGATCTTCGATAGCAGCAAAGAGCGCAGGTCGTTGATATTTCCACGAAGGCTCACTATCTCTGGTTTCGTAGTAGTAGCCGTGTGAAGGCCAAAGCGCAATGTGACGCATATCTAATCCCTTGCCAAAAACAGGACGGTAGCTATGGCGAGTAAGTGGAGTAGTTGTAGATGGTTTTGCGAGCCGCTTTGAGTCTTTGTTGAACCTCGAACGGTAGGCATTAGGTATATATCTTTCGATTGGTAACCCTTGCGAGTAGAGAGCTACTTGGACTGAATCGAAGTTCTCTTTGGTGTAGTGAGTGAGTGTATCTCGAACCATCTGTTCCCACTGTAGAACTAAATCTTCGCGAATTCCAATTTGCAGCAGCCCCTCGTTAAAGTATAGCTCTAGTCGTTTACGTGAAGGTATTATTCGACAATCAGTCAATTTCACTTTTCGTTCACTTTCGCTCTTCCATTGAGCAAACATTGAGGGATATTTGCCAAGAGTTGTGTTAATCTTGGTTTTTATTTTTTTTACATCGCCATCGTTCATACCACTGCGAATTGCAGGAGTCTGAGCAAACGCTATCGAAGTTGATATGGTGAGCAGTGCTAAAAATAGCACAAAATGGATTTTTTTTCTCATAGTACTGCAAAAGTATCTTTTTTTAATTAATTTTGCAATGATGTGTCCTATTCTACAATCAGTTTTTGATTAAAATTAATAATAACATAAACGAATGAAACTAAAACTTAAATTTACATTGCATGTGTTGCTTTTATTTGCTATATGGACGGCAAATGCAAACCTTAGCGTTATTGTTCCAAAACCCAAGCAAATAAATTACAATAAGGGTTTCTTTGAACTACCTAAAAATTTCACTCACTTCTCAAATCAAAATAGCGAAGTGTCTAGCTACTTTGCCGACGAGCTTAAATCTCGTTTTGGAATTGAACTCAAAACAGCTAAAAGCAAAAAGAGTGCAACTATTGTTTTTGAGATTACTCAAAACAACCCTAGAAGCGAAGCCTATACACTTGAGATTGGTAAGAATATAGTGATTAAGGCGGACTCTGATAAAGGTCTGTTTTACGGAGTGCAGTCACTTCTTCAGTTGATTAGAGCTGCTCAAAAAGGCGATAATAAGATAGTTTCTCAGCGAGTAGAGGATAGTCCAAGGTTTTCGTGGAGAGCTTTTATGCTCGATGAGGCACGATATTTTAAAGGCGAGAAAGAGGTTTATCGTATCTTAGACGCAATGGCGGAGCTAAAACTCAATACCTTCCACTGGCACTTGACCGACGACCAAGGTTGGAGAGTTGAGAGCAAGAAATATCCACTTTTGACTCAAGTTGGTGGCAAACGTGCCGATACTCAAGTTGGTGGCTGGAATAGTGAGAAACGTGCAGGAGAGCCTCACGAAGGATTCTATACTCAAGAGCAAATCAAGCAAATTGTTCGCTACGCAAAAGAGCGTCAAATTCAGATTGTGCCTGAAATCGAGATGCCGGGTCACGCAACGGCTGCTGTGGCTGCTTATCCTTTCGTTGGTTCGTCGGGAAAGGGTGCCGAAGTTGCGGTAGTTTTTGGTAAACTCTATGATGTCTTTAATGTGACAGAGCCCAAGGTTATGGATTTTCTTAAGGATATTGTTTCTGAAATGTTAGAGCTTTTTGAGTGTGAGGTTATTCACGTCGGAGGCGATGAGGTGCGTTTCGACCAGTGGGAACAGAATCCTAAAATTGCGGCTTACAAGGAGCAGAAAGGGTTTACCTCATTTATGGATATTCAGATTGAGGCAACAAACAAGATGTCGCAATTTATTGCTCAAAAGGGTAAGAGTATGATGGGTTGGAATGAGATTTTGGGTAAGAATCTTCACGCCGACGATAATATCTCGTTTAGCGATCCTTCGCAAAAGATTGCATCGAACGTAATTGTGCACTTTTGGAAAGGTGATTTGAAGGAGATGGCTTCGGCAGCTAAGGATGGTTATAAGATGGTCAATTCGTATCATTTATTTACCTATTTAGACTATTCATACAAAACTATTTCGCTCGAAAAATCATACAGTTTTGACCCAGTTCCCGAAGGATTGGAGAAGGAGTTTCATAGCAATGTGATTGGATCTGGTTGTCAGATGTGGAGCGAGTGGATTCCAAAAGTTTCCGATATGCACCGTCAGATTTTCCCACGTATAGCGGCCTATGCTGAGGTTGGTTGGACAGAGTTGGAGAATAAAGATTTCGAAGATTTTAATTCTCGATTAGGCGCGATTGTCGAGAATTGGAAAAAGATGGGAATAGCTCCTGCTGAGTTGTAATTTTATTATAGATTTAATCGTTTAATTAATAGTGAGTAGTCCATTAGCACAGAGAATGCGCCCTACGTCGCTCGACAATTATGTCGGTCAACGAGGTGTGGTAGAGGTTTTAGGTCGTTTTATACAGAGCGGTCTATTACCCTCTATGATACTGTGGGGACCTCCAGGGGTGGGTAAAACTACTCTTGCCAATATTGTGGCGAATGCTGTCGATTGCGAGTTTTTTACACTTTCGGCAGTCAATAGTGGGGTTAAGGATGTGCGTGAGGTGTTGGAACGAGCCAAGAATGCTAGGTTTTTGAGCGGTGGACGTGCGCCAGTGTTGTTTATCGATGAGATTCATCGTTTCAATAAGAGTCAGCAAGATTCGTTGCTCGGGGCGGTGGAACAGGGTACTGTGGTGTTGATTGGGGCAACGACTGAAAATCCATCGTTTGAGGTTATTCGTCCTCTGCTTTCGAGATGTAATGTTTATACGCTTAGTTCGCTTAGTTCGGACGATTTATTGCAACTGCTTGATAGGGCTATCGGTGAGGATAAATTCTTGAAAGAGAGAAAAGTGATAGTCAAGCAGACTGATGCTTTGTTGGCTTTTTCGAATGGTGATGCTCGAAAATTGCTTAACATTATTGATACGTTGAGTTCGACAACGGCGGCGGAGATAGTGATTGATGATGCGGCAGTAGGAGAGGCTTTGCAACGCAATATTGCGCAGTATGATAAAGATGGTGAGCAGCATTACGATACTATTTCGGCTTTTATTAAGTCGGTCAGGGGGTCTGATCCTGATGCGGCGATATACTATTTGGCTCGAATGTTGGCAGGTGGTGAGGAGCCACGTTATATTGCTCGCCGGTTGTTGATTTTGGCTGCTGAGGATATAGGTTTGGCTAATCCGAATGCTTTGTTGCTTGCCAATGCTACTTTTGAGGCGGTTCATAATTTGGGAATGCCTGAGGGGAGAATACCGCTTGCTGAGTGTACGATATATTTGGCTCGAAGTGCGAAGAGCAATAGGGCTTATACGGCTATAAATGAGGCGATGTCGTTTGTTGAGAAGGATGGTTATAGACCAGTGCCTTTGCATTTGCGCAATGCACCGACTGAGTTGATGAAGCGTGAGGGTTATGGCGATGGGTATCTTTATCCGCATAATTACCCTAATTCGCAGGTTGAGCAGCAGTATATGCCAGATGGTTTGGAGCAGGTTAAGTTTGTAAAGGAGTAAGCAAGATATTTAGAGGGGTTAAACATTAAAAGTTTTTGCTGTCTTTGATGATTTAGAGAGATTAATAGGTAAAAGTTTTTGGGTGTTTTTTTTGAAAAAGTTACGGTGTCAGGCGGTGTTAGAGTAATAACATATAATACGGGGTGGGTCGAAAAACCCAAAAGCAGAAATTCCGCAGGAATTTCTCGACCCACCCCAACACAAAAGCTGCCCCAAGTGCAAACTTTGGTGAGTTTGTAAGACTTAGAGAATGAATTTACTCTGGTGTAAATGAACTGTTTGGGCGGGTCGGGAAATTTCGATGGAATTTCTGATTCGGCGTTGCCGACCCGCCGTTAGAATACCGCCTGTCGTCGGGACTTTTTTCAAAAAGTCTCCCACAAACATTTGACGACTACTGAGTAGTCGATGACGTGTTTATTGTTTTTTG
>CAMTOL010000016.1 GCA_947074135.1 uncultured Rikenellaceae bacterium | reverse complement strand
ATCAATGAATTTTACATAATATACCTCTATTGCATCGTGATTGGCAGATTTGTCAAAAGGTTTTTTTGTTCCAAATGTGATAACATCTTTTTCAGACAGTAGTGCAAGAGGTTGGTGCCTTCTACCGTGTTCAATATTAGTAAACCAGCAAGAGTTACCAAGTCGTGTGTAATCTCCAACATAACCCATTCGAGCAGCTTTTTGCCTGTCACCTTCGGCTACAACTGCACCTTTTGGAACAGCAAAAACCATATCAGTACTATTGCCAGTAGCACCTAACCATATTTTATTTTCAACAATCAATGGAAATACTTCTTTGTATGTAATAGCATTCATATTACCAATGATAGAAAATTGTTTATTTGCTTCAACAATCCACACATAAAACACTGGAAATAGAGAAGAGTGAGCGTGAGTCTAAATAATAGCAGCTTCTTCTCTAAGTGTATGTATCTCCGAACTACGGAACTCGCCATCTCCATCTAAAGAATGCCACTCCAACTCATTAACATCTATTTTTTCATAACAAGTTTTGTCGTGTTCGAGAATGAAAATTTTGCCATTCAAGATGGTTTTTGAAGAGTCAAATTGAGGGTCTTCGGTTTCAAAAAGAGTAGGCATATACTCAAATTTATACTTTTTGCTATCTGGGGCATAACTTGTGCTTATTAGCTTTTTGAGACCGAATCTTTCAAAATTTTGAGCGAAATATTTTGTAAAATTACTCCATTCTGGATCATCACAAGGCAATAGAATAGTTTTACCCTTAAAAACTTCTGGGTTATACTCTAGGTATGCTGTTATTTCTTTTTCTATATCATGATACTGAGTGTAAAACTCATCATTTCTTGCACTCTTTGCACTTGATAAATTGCTATTTGCCATATCTTAATCGATCAATATCTTTGTTTATTAATTTTAATGTTTTGTTAATTCAGTGGTTTTACCTCTTAGTGTGAAATTTTGGGGATTGGGCAGAAATTCTTGCGAATTTCTTATTGGGCGTCTTCCCCCAATCCCCAAAATTTTAATTACGTTTGCTTTACTTTCCCTTTTTGAAAAAAGGGAAAACCAAAAACTTTTACTGTTTAACCTCTCTCAAATCTTTATAGGACGTTAACTATTTATCATTAGCTCAAAATCGGTCTCCGAAATTATGATCGTGCCGAGCTTCTGGGCTTTCTCTAACTTCGCAGGTCCCAAACCTGCCCCAGCTAACAATAAATCTGTATTCTTGCCAACCGAACTCTGATTTAAACCACCGTGTGCCTCTATCAACTCCTTTAACTCATCGCGACTATGTCGCTCAAAAGTCCCCGAAATCACAACCCTCTTGCCACTCAAAATATCCGAAAGTACCTCCTTTGCCTCGCCCTCAAACTGCAACCCTACACTCCTCAACCGCTCAATTGTCAAAATATTAGCCTCGTCCGAAAAATACTCCAATATAGAACGAGCTATCTTCTCGCCAACCTCCTCAACTGCAACCAACCGCTCGAAACTAGCACCTCCCAACTCATCAAACGAAGGAATAGCCGCCGCCAACTTCTTAGCCGTCGTTTCACCTACATAACGAATGCCCAACGCAAATAGTACTCGCGCATAAGGAACACTCTTAGATTTCTCAATCCCTGCTATAATATTTGACGCCGACAACTCGCCCATACGCTCCAATCCCTCAATCTGCTCTGCCCTCAAATCATACAAATCCGCAATACTACGCACCAACTTATTGGCAAACAACAACTCAATGGTCTGTTCGCCAATCGAATCAATATACATCGCCTTGCGCGAAACAAAATGAGCTATCCGACCAACTATCTGTGGCGGACAACCGCTCGAATTAACGCAATAGTGCTTCGCCTCGCCCTCACGCTTAACCAAAGGTGAATAACAAGCCGGACAACGCTCCGGAAACTCTATCGGAGTAGAAAATAACCCTCGCTGCTCGGTCACAACACGTGTAATCTTGGGTATTATCTCGCCTCCCTTCTCAATGGCTACCTTGTCGCCAACCCTAATATCTAGTAGTGCTATCTGTTCGGCATTGTGCATCGAAGCCCTCTTGACCGTTGTGCCACTCAACTGTACTGGCTCTAAATTGGCAACCGGAGTCACTGCTCCTGTACGACCAACCGAAAACTCAACCGAAAGAAGTGTCGTAATAGCCTCCTCAGCTTTAAACTTATAGGCAACCGCCCAACGAGGTGCCTTGGCGGTAGAACCAAGTGTGCGCTGAACCGCTAACGAATCAACCTTAATAACTATGCCATCGGTTGCAAATGGCAGCTTATGGCGCGCCTTGTCCCACTTGGCTACATAACGCTCGACCTCCTCAATCGAGTGACATAGAGTAGTGTAGGTCGAAGTTACGAAACCCCAAGAATGCATAAGTTGTAAGGTCTCGTGGTGTGTCTTTGTAGAAAGGGTATCACACTGAATACTATATAAAACGCACTCCAATTCGCGAGCGGCAATCTCAGTCGGACTTTGAAGTTTCAAACTACCCGAAGTGGCATTGCGAGGATTTGCAAATGGCTCCTCACCTATATCATAACGACGCTCGTTGAGCTGCTCAAATACCCCAAAAGGCATATAAACCTCACCCCTAACCTCCATAACGGCAGGAATGTTGTCGCCACACAGTGTCATCGGAATGGAACGAATGGTGCGAATTGCTGCGCTTACATCGTCGCCACGCACCCCATCGCCTCGAGTAACCGCACGCGTGAACCGCCCTTTCTCGTAAGTAAGGCTAATGGCTGCCCCATCGAACTTTAACTCACAGCAATAACTGTTGCTCAAATTGCTCTCCTTGGTTGTGCGCTCCATCCACTCGCTAACCTCGCCAATCGAATAGGTGTTGCCAAGCGACTGCATAGGGTAGCGGTGTTCAACGCTCTCAAAGCCACCGATTAAATCGCTGCCAACACGCTGTGTTGGGGAGTTTGAATCGAAAAACTGAGGATTCTCGGCTTCTAACTTCTCTAACTCCTTGAGCAATGAGTCAAACTCGCTGTCGCTTACCTCCGAAATGTGGTAAACGTAATATTGCTTGTTAAGGTGCTCTATTTTTGAGCGTAAACTCTCTATTTTTTGCTGAATCATTCCCCAAAAATACAAAAAAAAGAGTTCGTTTTATTTGTTAGTTGGTTTTTTTGCGTATTATTGCATAAAAAAAAGATAAAAAAAACATAAAACTATTTTTCTATTGTTTTGCTAATGCTATATTTGCACCGTAAAACGGCAGATAATTGCCCTTTGTTAATTGAGTGTAAGTAATTATAAAAGCCAAAAAGTAATAAAGAAATTATGTCGAGTAGAGAAGTTATGAGAAAAAGTGCCAAAAAGCGAGTAATGACTAGTTATGAGAATCTATCACCAGAACTCTTAGAAGCACTAAAAGAACGTTATCCTGATGGGTTTACTGACTATATGACCAGAGTCGATAAACCTAATGGAGATTTCTTCTATGGAGTTATGCTTGAAACAGATGATACCTGCTATTTTGTCAAAATCACTGTGAAAGTTGACGATAAAACCCAAGAAGATATTGAAAAAGATCTTTTTGTTGATGTGGAAGCAGATAGTGATGATATCAAAGGCGCTGAGGATATTGCAGATGCAGCAGATGGTGATGACGACTAAAAAAAGTGAATAAATGTTGAGAAACTAAAACAAAAATGCTAACTTTAGGAGCAGTTTTAGTTTCTCATTCCGTTTATTCTATGTTAAATAGCGTGGATTGGTGAGGTTACTAAAATAGAGTGACATACCAATCTTTTTTGTTTTGATAGAGTTATGAGTAGTGCGAATCGAAATAGATGTTATACAAATGGCGAGATAGTAATATACTGGCAACCAAAAGAGTGTATTCACTCCTCAATTTGCTATAAAGAGTTGCGTTCGGTTTTTGACCCAGCTAAACGTCCTTGGGTTAACACTCAAGGTGCGCCAACTGACAAAATACTTCAAATTGTCGAAAAATGTCCGTCAAAGGCTTTGTCGTTTAGATGGTGTGATCAAAATCGTAATCAGAGCGAGGTGTCTAAAAAACTCTTTTGTGGCGATGAAACGATCTTTGATAAGTAACTACTACATACTGTGTTTTTAATTTAATAAATTCTACTGCTATGAACGAAAAACAGCAAGCGGCACAAAAAGTGCTATCTGGTCTTAAAATTAGTCTGTTGGGTAATATACTCGCAGTATTTGTTGGTTCTATTATTGGAGTGTTTACGCAAGGTTCGACACTCGAAATTACGGGTAGTGATTATATAGATGCTTTTGCTATATTTGCGCATTATAGATGGTATTTTGTTGCAATAGTGCTAGTTTCGTTAGTAATTGTTGTTGGTCGTGTTGTTTCGCAGCCTGGCTATGTTGTGCTTGCCGATAAGCTTCAAGGTAAAGGTGCCGTTGCTATGAAAATGTTAAAAACAAGCAACCTAATTATTATTATTGCAAATGCGGTTGCTTTGGTGTTGATGCTAGGACTTATGAATACAGCGATGATTATTCCTAGTCTGTTCTTTATTATGGGCGCTAGTGCTGCCTCTGTTGTAGGAATGATATTTTATATTATTGGCTATAATATTCTTCGTAAAGATGAGAGTCTAAATGAACAAGGTGTTGAGGCGGCTAAAGTTTTGTGGAAAAGCACAGTTTTCTATATTGTTGATGTGGCTCTAGGATTAGCTGCTGGTTTTATCTGTACCATATTAGCTCTTGTTTCTATGGTAATGATTGAGGGTGGATCACCTGGTGCGATTACTGCAGTTGTTATGGTTATGTTGTTGTTTATGTTGGCTATTTTTATCCCAATCATTATCTATTATGTTTTATATTGGGTTAAATTGCTTAGAGGTTGGTCTATGTTTCGCGACTCGCTCTCTCAATAGCAGTGTAACTCTCAATTTTTAATCTCAAATCTTAAGATATGCCATCTTCTGACCTGCTTTATATTACTGGCGCTCCGCTCAATAGTGCGGACGATAAGTTGCTAGGTCAGGCAGTCAAGGAGTGGAGTGGTAGTATTGTGGTTTCGGGAGGAACTACTGCTAAAATTGTTGCTCGTGAATTAGGACGCTCAATTACTGTTATGCCAAACGCTAGAGGCGTGATGCTACCCCCTGCCTCTCGAATATATGGTATTGATGTGGTGAGCGAAGGAGCTATTACACTTAGCTGCGTTCGTGACCTGCTTCGTGATGTCGCAGATGACTCAAAGCCACTCTTCCTAGGTATGGAAGCGAGTGTGGATAAGAAGATAGTTCATCTGTTGTTGTCGCACCGTAAGATTGTGTTTATGGTTGGAACAAAGCTTAATGAAGCGCATTTCGACTCTTCGCTACCAATTAGTTTGGAACGAAGAGTCGATATTATTAGTGATATAGTGAAAATATTGCGTGAGGACTTTCGCAAAAAAATTGAAGTTGAGTTTTTGTGACGTTGAGGTGTGATTCTGTTTGGCTCACAAAAGATAAATCGAGATAGATTAACTGTAACTGCTAATCGGCTATTTTACACTCTTCTCAAAGTGCATATAATCTTTGGAACTGCTCCAATTGCCTCCCCAAGTCCAACCTAATGATAAAAACTTCTGAACTAAAGCAGAGCTCTGAGTCAATGATTTAGGGGAGTTTGTGTTGTAAACCGCTCCTTGTGGTAAAACTCTATTTGTTGATGAAATATAGGGATTGTCAAAAGGGTTGATATCTATTGCCATACCAAAGGCGTGCATCGAAAACGAATTGCTCTTGTTCACTTTATCTCGATAGTGAAAAGAGTAGCTATTGTTGAGATTTGCCATCGATGTGCCATTGTTTGGTAAATCAAACCTAATAGGTATTACCATATCAATGATTATTTTATTCTCTTTGATAAACTCGAAAACCTCGATTATATCATCTCGAAGTAGTCGATTGATAACTAACTGACCTCTATGAAGCGCACTGTCGGTGGAGTAATACTCAACATTGACGATTGTCAAACTTTCGATTATTGACCCTGGCGCTGAAGTGCCAATAAGAGCCTCATCTAACGTTAAATCCGAATCAATAATAATCATTGACTGACTACTGGCTAACAGAGAAGATGTGCTAAAGAGTACTAATAACAATATTCTTCTGAACATATTATGTCGCTTATTTAAAGGAAGGTTTGAGTGGAAGAGTAATGGATTGAGATAGTGATTTGTTAAAATTCAACTTCGAACATTGTATCCCAAAGCTTACCTGTCATATATGCTTTGCCAGTTACGCTGTCGTATGCAATGCCGTTGAGAACGTCGGCCTCAGTTGCATTCCCAATTGATTTGGCAAGTGGCGTACAGTCTATATATTTTTTTACTTCGCCAGTCAAAGGGTCGATAACAGCCACAAGAGTTGAGGTGTAGATGTTGGCGTAGAGCATATCGTCTATTATCTCTAACTCATTGATATATTTTACATTACCTCTGCTGTCACGAACATCGAAACGAGAAATCTCACTTAAGTTCTTAGGGTCTATCACTTTAATTGTCGATGTGCCGTCGCTAAGAAGTAATTTGTCGTTGTAGGCGACCAACCCCCAACCCTCGCCGTTATACTTAAGAGTGTTTATCTGTTTCAACGTTTTAGCATCATAAACAAAGCAGACGCCCTCCATCCAGGTTAGTTGGTAGAGTTTTCCATCGTAAAGCGCCAGCCCTTCGCCAAAATATTGTTTAGGTAGTTTTACCTCTGCCTCGATTTTCCCGCTTTCAATGTCAACTCGTCGCAGTGTTGAACTTCCATATTCGCCAGTGCTCTCGTATATCTTGCCTCCATTGACAAGCAATCCTTGAGTGTAACTATCGGTTGCGTGAGGTAGTTTGCGAATAATCTTTGCGGTAGTGAACTCAATCGATTTGCTCTTCTGTTCAGCTGTTTTAGTAGATGAGTCGGAAGTACCCGATGAGGGAGTAGTCGGACCGCAAGATGCAATTAAGCAGAAAATAGTAGTAAGAAATGTCAGTTTTTTTATTTGCGAAATCATCTAAAGTATGTCGTTAAAGTTCTTGTTTTTAAATATATAGTAGAGCACAATACTCCCTTTGTAAATCTCATCAACTTTTCCTCTAGGAATTTCAGGGTGTTTATCATATTTTTTGTGGTTGCGCCAGAAATCCCAGTGAGCTCTAAATATCGCAGCACCAAACCTCCACTTCCCGGTGAGTAGGTACGAAAAGGCTCTCAAGAAATCAGTTCCAACCCTTACGAGATATACCCAAATAAAACGACCAAAGGTTAAGTTTTTATATAGCATCGCAATATTATTGCGGAAGTTGAGGTAGGTTTTCATTGGCGACCAAACAGGTAACGTTCCAGCGCCAACGTGGTGTACAACGCTCTGAGGACATACCTTAATCGAATATCCCATTCTGCGTATTCGCCAACAGAGATCAATCTCCTCCATATGAGCAAAGAAATGAGGGTCAAATCCTTTAGCTTTATGGAAAACATCACTGCGAATGGCAAGTGCCGCTCCCGAAGCCCAAAAAATCTCTCTTGCGTCGTCATACTGTCCACAGTCCTCTTCGCACTCGTTGATTAGTCGTCCTCGACAAAAAGGGTAGCCTAGCGAATCGATAAAACCACCAGACGCACCGGCATACTCAAAGTGAGTGTGGCGACCAAAACTCAAGATTTTAGGTTGAACTGCTGCAATATTACTATCACTCTCTAATTGCTCTTTGATTGGTTCTAACCAGTTGTGAGTCACATCGACGTCGGAGTTAAGTAGCACGTAATACTTAATACTATTGTTGCTAATTCTCTGCAGTTCGTCAAGTGCGCGATTGTAACCCTCGGCAAAACCATAATTCTGGCTAAGAGTAATGGTAGTTACAGTTGTAGCAAAATCTTTTTTGAGTAACTCCACCGAGTCGTCAGTCGAACCGTTATCAGCAACTACTATTAGTGCTCCCTCGCTGCGACGCACAACAGAGGGTAGAAATTTCTCTAAAAAATTCCTGCCATTCCAATTTAGTATAACAACTGCTATCACTTTATGAATTATGAATTATGAATCTTGAATTATACTAACGAATAATTATCAATTGTCGTGTGGGTACTTGTGTTTCCATCGTCTGTGGCTCCACATCCAAAGCTCGGGACGCTTTGTTATCATCTGTTCTAGCTTTTCGATATACCGCTTCGTAATCTCACCGCTTTCTACACTCTCCTCGCCGTCGTAGATTACCTCGAACCAAGCCTTGTAACGCTGTTTGTCGAACTTGTCGATATGCAAAAAGGCTACGGGCATTTTAAATTTTAGTGCGAGTTTCTCCATTCCGTTGAAAAACGGAGTCATTTGTCCTAGAAAAGGGTACCAGTTCATTATCATTGACGGAGGTGGCGTTTGGTCGGCTATCATAGCAATTGTAACCTGCTGATTCTTTTGTCTATTGCGTATTATCTTGCGACCTACTTCCTCCATAGCTAATGGCTCAACTCCAAAACGACTACGAGTCTTGCGGTAGTATTTATCGACACTCTTGCTGTGTAGGGGACGATAGACTGCATAAACCTTGTCGTGAGTGTTGTATAGTCCCCACGAGGTGGTTAACTCCCAAGTGCCGTAGTGTGCCATTGCCGAAATCCAAGCTTTGCCTTTAGTGAATTTCTCGATTTGCTCGGCATTGATAAACTCCATCTGTGTTTTAAGCTGTTTTGCCGATATTGATGCCATTATAATTGTTTCGACAAATACATCTGCAAGGTGATGATAGAATTTCTGCTCAATATCCAAAAGCTCCTCTTCGCTTTTGTCTTTAAAAGAGTTGCGAAGGTTGTTTCTAACAACGGAAACTCTGTATTTTGCGACTTTGTAAATAGCAAAATAGGTCAAAGAGCTGATAGTTCGGTGAACTTTGTAGGGCAGTTTACCGATTAACCAAGATATTGAATATATGAAGTAGTAACTCATTGTAAATCTTATTTGTAAGTGGCATATCTGCCTCTTAGTTTAAGGAACTTGTCTTCGAAAAATCGTTTCGAGGCGTAGCATACTAGTATGGTTAGTGGCACAACTGCACTATAAAAAAGTAGCGAACTCCATAGCGTTGAAAGCTCCGAAAGCCACCTTCCAGCGACCAAAATTACAAAAAATATGGTAATCATATGGTACATATAGACTCCATACGATAAATTTCCTAACCATTCGACTGTTTTTGACTCTCGTTTTATGATGCAACGAGAGTTGAGTGAGAGGTTTATTATGGTGTAGGCAAAGAGTAGGATAAGCAGTGTTTGGCTTAGGATTGGGGTGAAGAATAGGTAGTCGAAAACGACGAAATTTTGACTCAAATACCCAAAACCAAACATTCGAAGCGCAAGAAAAACTAATGCTATGATTTGAATTAAAGGATTGAAAATCCTGAGTGTCCCAATTTCTCGTTTTAGACCGAAAAGCCACCACGCTGTAAGTCCTCCTATTGCCATTGCTTCGAATTCGAGCATCGAAGCAACTTTGCCTACAATGGTTTGAGTTGAATCGGTTGCCCAAAGCGCCGTTTTGAAGACTAGACAAATTGCTAATATAGAGAGTAGTAAGGCGAGGATGTGTTTTTTGATAAAGATAAGTAGAGGTGCCAAAATCAAGTAAAAAATCTCCTCAACGCCTATTGACCATAGCGGTTCGAGTAGCGATGAACCGTAGAAAATGTTTACCATAAAGGGCGTAAAGAAAACATAATAGTACCACACCTCCGAAGTGGAGTAGGGCATATCGTAGGGATAACCGATAAGATGTATGGCTGATGGAATGATAAAAAGCCCGAGTGCGACAAGTAGGAAATAGAGAGGCCAAATGCGAATTATACGCCTCATATAGAACTTCTTGATTGAAATTCGGTTGGTTTGTTGACGCTCTTTGAGTAAGAGGTAGGTAATCAAGAAACCACTTAAAACAAAGAAAAATGTGACAGCAAAGCCTCCTAAGTTCGCAATTGAATACTCCTCGAACGATGGGAGAATGTATTTGGTGCGCACCTTTTCAGCGTGGTGGATTAGCACCAAAAAAGCTGCAATAAATCGCAGAGAGTTGAGTTGCTTGAAGTGGCTAATGTTGCTGTACATACAGTATCGTTTCTTTTTTAAGCACCGAAGGCGGCGGCTATCTGCTCCTTGTCGTCGAAGTGGGTGCGAACGCCGTTAATCTCTTGGTACGTTTCGTGACCCTTGCCAGCTATTAGTATTATATCGCCTTTTTGTGCCAATGCAGCAGCCGTTCTGATAGCCTCAGCTCTATTCTCAATTACGAGTGCCTTACGTCTTGACTCTGCATCTAAACCTTCGGTCATCTGTTCCAATATCGAGGTCGGATTTTCGGTGCGTGGATTGTCCGAAGTCAAAATAACTTGTCCACTACCCTCAACGGCAATTCGAGCCATAATTGGGCGTTTTGTAGTATCTCTGTCGCCTCCACATCCAACAACAGTTATTACTCTGCCGCTAATTTGAAGCTCATTGATGGTGTCAAGTACATTTTTGAGTGCATCGGGGGTGTGGGCGTAATCGACAACTGCAACCCTGCCATCAGTCGAACGAACAGTGTCGAATCTGCCATTGACAGGCACCAACTCGCTCATAGATGCAAGTACCTCGCCACTATCTGCGCCAAGCTCCAACGCCGCTCCATAAACAGCTGTTAGGTTGTAGGCGTTAAAGCGACCTATGAACTGCACCCAAACATCTGTCGAATTAATTCGAAGTTGCATTCCGTCCAGATGGCTCTCAATCACTTTGGTGCGATAGTCAGCTATCGAACGGAGTGAGTAGCTAAGTTTTCGAGCCGCGCAGTTCTGGAGCATAATTTCGCCATTGCGATCATCAATATTGGTCAGTGCAAAGCTCTCTTTGGGTAGATTGTCAAAAAAACTCTTTTTAGCATCTCGGTAGTCGGCAAAAGTGCCGTGATAGTCCAAATGGTCGTGGGTTAGGTTGGTGAAAATACCGCCGCTGAAACGAAGACCATCGGTGCGACGTTGTACCAACGAGTGAGAACTAACCTCCATAAAACAGTAATCGCAACCCTGCTCAACCATCATTGACATAAGGTGGTTGAGTTCCACTGGATTGGGAGTTGTGTGGGTCGAGGTAAAGACTTCACCAGCGATGCGATGCTCGACAGTGCTAAGTAGTCCGCAACGATAACCAAGTTTAGTGAAAAGTGAGTAGAGCAGAGTAGCGGTTGTGGTTTTGCCGTTAGTACCAGTTACCCCTACTAGTTTGAGCGAGTGTGATGGGTTGCCATAAAACTCTGACGCAAGGAGTGCAAGGGTAGAGTGTGCATCCTCGACTTTGTGGTATGCAATACCATCTTTCTGAGTCGATGGCAACTCCTCGCATACAATCACAGTTGCGCCGTTTTCAATTGCTTTGTCTATGTATTGGTGACCGTCGGTCAGTGTGCCGCGAGTTGCGACAAATAATGACCCTTGTTTTACTGCTCGTGAATCGAATTCTATTGAGGATATGTTGTTTAGCTCTATTTTCATTGCGGTATATTGTAAAGTAAGTTTACATCGTACAAAGATAGTGATAATAATTAAATTGGAGTGATAATGGAGAAAAGTTGCGAAAAAGTGTAACCTGTGACGCAATGTTTCGTCAAAAGAGTGAAAGCAAAAAAGATGATTAGAGAGGTAAATCAGTAAAAGTTTTTTGTGCTACTTTTTTT
Source organism: uncultured Rikenellaceae bacterium (assembly GCA_947074135.1). Lineage (GTDB taxonomy): Bacteria > Bacteroidota > Bacteroidia > Bacteroidales > Rikenellaceae > Mucinivorans. Next base: position 8,866 of record CAMTOL010000016.1, on the reverse strand, counting down.
CAAAAAAGTAACGATGGCATACTGATTAGAGTAATGACGTAAAGTTACGTGCGGAGCAAGACAAAACTCCCAAAGCGCAAATCCGAAGAATTTGTAAGACGGCGGAACAATTGTAAATTAATTCAAAACAAATAATAATATTAACACTTTAAAACAGTAAAAAAATGAACTTAGCACCAGTATTTGTAACAGCTATCGTATTTATCGTAATCTACAAGATTATTGAGCTTTTTGCTAGACGTAAAGAGAGAATGGCAATCATAGAAAAAATGCAAAACGCAGGTCAACCAATTGAAATGCCTAAAATGGAGAGCTTTAATTTTGGTAAATTTACCTCTCTTCGAATCGGTGCATTGCTCACTGGACTAGGATTTGGACTTGTTCTAGGTTATATATTATCAATCGTTGTAGCAGCTTCGGCAAACAATGTTGTAGAAATGTATCAAGTCAAGGGAACTATCGTTGGTGGTTGTGTGCTACTATTTGGCGGGCTTGGTATGTTAATTTCTTACTTAATTGAGAGAAAAGAACGCAAAAATTTATAACTTTGTTCCAATCTTATTTGGACAAATTTATGAACTATGCGCAAACTATAGAATTTCTATACAACTCTCTTCCCGAATTTCAACGTGTGGGAGCCCCAGCATATAAAGCAGGGCTCTCTACGTCGTTGGCACTAGACGAACATCTAGGATTTCCACACCAAAAGTTTAAAAGTGTTCACATTGCTGGAACTAATGGCAAAGGCTCGACCTCACAAATGATTTACGAAGCACTTAGAGCTGAAGGTTATAAGGTTGGACTTTATACATCGCCGCACTTGACCGATTTTCGTGAACGTATAGTGGTCGATGACTCTATGATAAGCGAAAGTGGAGTTGTGGAGTTTGTCGAAGCTAATCGTGAAATTATTGAGGCTCTAAAACCATCGTTTTTCGAAATGACTGTCGCTATGGCGTTCTGGTGGTTCGAGAAGTGCGGAGTCGATTGGGCTGTGGTAGAGGTCGGAATGGGTGGACGACTGGACTCGACCAATATCATTACGCCCGAACTTAGCGTGATAACCAATATTTCGAAAGACCATACCCAATTTCTAGGCGATACTATTGAGAAAATTGCAGCCGAAAAAGCAGGGATTATTAAAAGTGGCGTTTCGGTGGTTATTGGGCAGAGTAACGTGTTGTATGATGAAGTTTTTAGAGCAAAAGCAGAAGAATGTGGCTCTAAAATAGTGTTTGCAGATGCTCAACCTGAGCAGCCTTTTACTCCTGCAATGCGTGGTAGGTGTCAAAGATACAATGCTCAAACGGCTTTTGTGGCGCTGTTGGAGTTGGGAGTTAGTGAGGCTGCAATTCGAAAAGGAGTTGAAACGGCACGAGTTCGTGGACGTTGGCAAGTGGTCGAGAACGAACCATTAACAATTTGTGATACAGGGCATAACGAAGATGGGTTGAGGCTTGTTTGTCAACAACTCGCTGAACTAAATTATGAAAAACTATACTTTGTAATTGGGGTAGTAAGTGACAAAGATTTAGATGCAGTGTTGCCGCTACTGCCCGCTGATGCTTACTATATCTTCACTCAAGCCTCAATCACTCGTGCAATGCCATATATGCAGTTGTCGCAGAAAGCAATTGATGCAGGACTTAGAGGTGAAGCTGTTGCTACAGTTAGTGAAGCTTATGCTAGAGCTAAAGGGTTAGCGAAAAAAAGAGATGTAATTTTTGTTGGAGGCAGTACCTTTATAGTTGCTGACCTACTTGTAATATAAATTGTTGATACGACTGTCAAAATATTTTGTAACCAAAACTCAGAACTAACGTCTAAAAAATATTAGAAAATGAAGAAAATATTAATGCTCTCAATTGTGCTTCTAGCAATAACTGTGGGAAGTGCAAACGCCCAGAAACAGTATAATATTAAAACAAAGAAAGGTAAAAAGTTCGAAATAAGACTCCAAGAGAATCCCACAACAGGATATTACTGGGAGCTTGCAAATGTTGTCCCAAAAGGTGTGGTGGTACTAAAAAAAGAGAGTTTCAAGATTCACAATAACCATAGTGAAATGGTTGGTGTTGGTGGAGTTAAAACCTACCGCTTCAAGGCAATCAGAAGGGGCGAAGCCCAAATTATTTTTAGACTAAGACGAAGTGGCGAAAACTTGTCTGCCCAAAAGGTTTACACTGTAAAGGTGTAGTAAAGTAAGTGCTTATATTGAGGGTGAAGTCCAAACGATTAGTAAAGAGATAAGAGAAGATTTATTTTATGGCAAACCCAGTGCAATATACACCTACACAGATTGTGGAGCAGTACTCCTCGAAAGTGTTTGCCGTAGTGGTGGGTGTGGTTAGAAGCAAGGTCGATGCCGAAGAGATAACGCAAGATGTGTTCCTCAAAATCTTTGATGCCCTGCCTAAGTTCCAAAATAAAAGTAACCTCTCGACCTGGATTTACAGAGTTGCCTACAACTCGGCAATCGACTTTATTCGTAAACGAAAACTCAAAATGGTGGAGCTTAAAGAGCATGTTTTTAATGGGGTTGAGAATGGCGAAGGGTATGATTATAATAAAGAGGAGCAGTTGACAGCGCTTGAAAAGGCATTGGAACGAACTGACCCAGAAGATGCTTTTTTGATTGAGATGTACTATAGTGAGAAGATGTCGATTGAACAGATTACAGAGATTACAGCCTATTCGGCATCAAATGTGAAGGTGAGGCTCTACAGAGCAAGAAAAAAATTGGCGGAGCTGATGAACAACTAAATGGAGGTAAGTGATGAAGATAAAACCAAATATTGAGATAAATCCTATTGAAGAAGGGTTGATTGAGGAACTATTTAACCAAAAAACTAAAATAAAACCCTCTGCTTCGCTCAATGAGTCGCTTATGAAGATGGCTCGTAATGCTGAAATTGGATTTGTGGAAAAGTGCGAAACTCAAACCATTATCGTTGAGCGTAAAGCTAAGAGATTAGAAGTGTGGCTTATCTCTGGTTCGGTTGTCGCTCTAATTGCATTAGCCGCTGGTTTGATGAACTATTTTGGTGTTACTATTAATGTTTTCGAAGGTGTCGTTGATTCGTTCGGCTTGCTATTTGCGACTGCTAAAGATGATGTGTCGCTCATAAAAAGCAATTCAGTGTCACCAATGTGGATTCTAGTAGCAATAATAGGACTCTCACTTGCTATAATGCAATTGTTGCTAACCCGAAAACTTGACGATAAAGAGATTGAAAACCTAGGCTAAAGATACCTCCCTAGTTTATCTGCGATTTGCTTCGCCGTAATATCAGTAAGACACTTGTAATCACCCCTCAAACAAGGCTTGTGACCATAGACCGAGCAAGGACGACACTCTAAATCAATGCTCACAACATTGTCAAGACTCTGACCTAACCCTAAAAAACCTGCGTCGGTGTGAGTCGCTCCCCATACAGAAACTACATTAACCCCAAGTAGTGAACAGAGGTGCATAGCCGAAGAGTCCATCGAAAGCATTACATCGAGGTTGGACATCAAATCCATCTCCTGCTCCAAATTACACTTGCCAATAGCTGAAATCGTATTGCCGTACCAAGCAACTAAAGAGTCGGCAACCATCTTCTCTGTAGCACCTCCTCCAAAAATAAATATCGCTGTTTCGGGGTGCCTCTCTGAAATCTGTTCTATCGTTTCTCTTATTGTTTGCAATGACAACGTCTTGCCTTGATGTTTTGCAAAGGGCGCAATGCCGATAAAACTCTTTGCACCTCTTTGCTCTATCGCCTCTTGGGCAAATTTAGGTAGCGTACGTTTAACGTTTTGAGGTAGTTTGTTTGGAACTTCAATCTCAAATCCAGCCTCACGAAATACGTCGGCGTAACGCTCAATCGAACTCTTTAACTCTACACGAATCTTATCCTTCTCTCTAGTTAGAGCCTTCTTCTCATCTCTGCCCTTATCTATCTTGAAGGTGGGAATTTTGTCCAAAATAAAGAACTTGCGGAGTAGTCGGCTAAAAAGCTTGTAGTTTAGGTCAATTATTAAATCGAAGGAGTATATCTCCTTTAACTCATTATATAGTCGTTTAATGCCTTTAACCCCCTTGTGTGCGTTGTAAAGGTCGATATTGTAGATTTCGAGATTATCAATGCCGAAGAAAAATGGAGTGTAGAACTTAGGGGTGAGCATAACCATACGAACATCATTGCCATATCTCCGAGATATGGCAGTAAGCACTGGTGCAGTCATTGCGACATCGCCCATTGCCGAAGAGCGTATGATTAATATTGTCTTCAAATTTGTGATCAGTGATTTAGGATATTCGATTTGTAAAGTATAGCATTAAAAATGTATCAAATCATAAATCACAACAAAAAATTATTTTTTGTAGAGAACAGGATTTAGAGCAGGATCGTTGTACATCTTCATCTGTTTGTATGTCTTGATGTACTTCTTGCCACTCTCGATATCGCTGATTAACTGCTCAATTGCCCCTGTCAAATCATCCCATTGTGAATTTAAAACTGCCAACTTCTCGGCGCAGGCCTTTTTTTGCTCTTCGCTGCTGTCGGTGCGGTTTGCCTCGATGTCCATATGGAAAATCTTGAGCGATAGAATCGAAAGACGGTCAATTGCCCAAGCTATCGTTTCGGTGTTGATTGTAGCATCGGCTGCAAGTGTTACATTTTTGTATTTGTCCAAGAAATAGCCGTCCAAAAACTCAACTTTGTCAGTGCGGTCTTGATTCGAAGCGTCGATTCTACGTTTAATAGCTAGTGCCTCAATTGGGTCTATTTGAGGGTTGCGAATGATATCTTCCAAGTGCCACTGTACAGTGTCAATCCAGTTTTTATGCCATAGTAGCATCTCCAACGAACCAGCCCCATAGGGAGTTGGCATTACAGTATCGACATCATCTTTTTTGTGATACTCGTTAATTGAATTAAAGAAAATCTCGCGACAAAGCTCCGTAAATCTCATATCTTTAGTATTTTATAATTATTTTTCTGGTTTTTGTTACACAAAATTACACTTTTTTGTTTTGCTATCAAGTTTTTGCAACTCTTTTTGTGCTCTTCTTGTTGTGTAATATGTGTTTGAAATTAATGGTTATCTTAGCCTTAATAAATCTCCTACTATTGGCTCTCTTGTTTTAAGAACAGGATTGAGTCTAATTAGTGAACGCTCCTTAATACCATATTTCTGCGAAATGGAGTGTTTGTTTTCGCCTTTCTGAGCATTATGGAATACGATAGTCTGATTTTTGGACTTTTTGTTTTTGATGTATATGAAATCACCTTCACGAATTGGAATAGAGGCAGGTAAATCGTTGATTCGCAGTAGTCTTTTTAGGTTAATGCCTAACTCATTGCTAAGCGAACTCCAGTTGTCACCTTTTTGAGCTACAATGTAATTAACTCCATTGTTTGCACTTATTAAACGCTCAAAACCTATGATGTTAGACTCTGTTCTTGACGATTTCTTATCTCCTTTACTCTTTTTTCTGCCTTTCGAAGTGTCATACTTGTAGAGCTCATTGCGCTCTATCATTGAGATTAGTAGGTTGGCATAGTTGGGATCGGTGGCGTAGCCTGCTGCTTTCAAACCCTTTGCCCAACCTTTGTAATCGGTACTTTTTAAGTTAAAAAGCGAAGCATAGCGTTTGTTCTCGGTCAAAAATTTTGAGTGGTCGTTGTAGCTCTCCTTGGCTGAACGATATTTGCGAAAACACTCGCCTTTTGCATCGTCGTTGTGGTAAATCTTTGCTCCACTCCACTTGCCTCCACACTTAATACCAAAGTGATTATTAGCCCTAACCGCAAGTCGAGATCCGCCATAACCGCTCTCTAGCATACCTTGAGCTAGTGTAATACTAGCTGGAATGCCAAACTCTTTCATCTTGGTAATTGCAATATCTTTGTAGGTGTTGGCATACTCGTTTGGCGTCATCTTTCGCTGTGAAAATGATGCAAGTGATAGAGTTGCAAGTATTGCTATCGCTATTTTTTTCATCTAAAATTTAAATATTAAATCAACTCCAAAAGTCATAGGGCGACCCTGCTGTATAAACGACTTCGAAAAACTCTCAAAATAAAACGCGCCATACCTCGTGTCAAAAATATTCTTAGCCCACAGCTCTAGATTGACATATTTGGTGTGGAACCCAACTTTTGCATCAACCAATCCGTAAAAGTTCTGCGCAACATCGTTAGCCTCATTCCAATATATCTTGCCAGCTCCATTGTACGATACTACAAACTCAATGTTTCTAAGAAAATTGGAGCTTAACCCCAAATTATATATACCCGAAGCATTGAAAGTGTGTGATGGAGTGTAGGGTATAAACTTGCCCGAATAGTCAACCGTATTACCCTCTCTGTCCTTGCCTCCATCGTACTGAGTGAAAGTTGCGTGGTTGTAACCATAGTTTACATCGAAACGAAGTGCACGTCTGTTTCTAAGTGGGCGAATGGTTGTTGCAAACTCAGCCCCATAGCTGCTGCCTCGTGCTGCATTGCTAAGAACACGACCGCTACCTCCATCAACAAAACGAGTAACCTGAACGTTGGATATATCCATATAGAATAACACCGCCTCGAGCGACCACGCTCTGTCGAATAGGTCAACTCGTGTACCAATCTCGTAATTCCAAGTAATCTCTGGTTTGTACGAAATGGTGCTCTGTAAGTCGGACGGAGTTGCTTTAGGATTGTATTTCTCTTGCAGTGCTCCCTGAATAACTTCAGAAAACATCTGTACATTGTAACCTCCTGCCTTGTAACCCTTGCTCACTGTAATCCAGCTCGAAGCGTTACCTCCACACTCATACCTAAGTGATGCCTTTGGCAACCATTCGAACGAAGATTGTTGAGCACCACCCATCAAAGTTGTATCTGCCTTGATATCCCTTGTTGGAAATGGTGGAAACGGCATCTTTGCAGCTATATTCATCTCAATCGAAGTGTTGTAGTCGAGATATTGGCGTTCGTAGTCAAAACGAATGCCTAGAGTAAGCGAAAGCCCCTCGGTAAATAGGTTGTTGAAGGTCGATTGATGAAAAACAGCAGCTCCCCAAGTAGGAGTTTTGTAAGTTCCCGGATTTGGGATTACCTCGTCGATAATTGTCATTGTGGGCGCACCCGGAGCACCTTGTGAAATTTTGTCGAAAACGGGCTGAAGAACTTGAGCAATACCATCGCTGCCAAATGTAACGTCGCCAACGGTTGTCATACCCGAATAGAAACCAAATGCACCTGCACTCCACTGATAGTTGTCAAGCGTTGCGCTGCGCCACGTTAACTCCTGACTAACAGCATTCTGCTTCTGTCGTTGATTGATAGTAAAGATAGATTGAGGCGTGAAATCTTGATCCATCCACATATCGTCGCTCAACCATTGATAAGAGGTAGTCGAACTAAACAAAACCTTCTCTCCATTACGACTCAAACGCAACGAATTATTCGACGAACGACGGTCGTATGTGCCTCTGTCGTTGTAAGCTACATCTGCAATAGAGCCAGTAGCCTTGTCGTAAAGACCATAGGCAAAAGCTCCGCCTCCAGAGTAGTCGAAACCTCCGCTCAGCTCAGCTCTCCAGTTCTGAGCAAACCTCCAGTCCAAACGAAGCGAACCGCCCGCATTCTTGCGAGCATCAACTCGCTTGCCAGTATAGGTGTTTAGGAAATAGCCTTGAGTGCTGTTCCCATAAGCAGAAATGCCGATGCCGAAGTTGTCGGTTAATTTGAAATTGGTTGTCGCATCTAGGTTGTAGGTGTCGTAAGAAGCTACACCTGCACGAATTTTTGTTCCTTGATAATCGAGCGGCGATTTTGTCTGAATGTTGATAACGCCACCCATAGCGTTACGACCATATAGAGTCCCTTGAGGACCACGAAGTACCTCAATGTGCGAAATGCCCAGTCGTTCCATATCAAATACGCTCTTGTCGAGCAGCGGAACACCGTCAATGTAGATAGCAACACTCTGTCCCGAACCTCGAGTTCCAACGCCACGAATATAGATAGGAGTTGTTAGTGGCGAACCATAATCTGTAATGAAAAGGTTTGGAGCTAGAGTGCTGATGTTCTTGATGTTGTCAATGTTGAGTGCTTCGATACGCTGAACACCAATATTGGTAGCAGCTGATGGAATCATCAGCGCCGAAGTTGTCTCTTTGGTCGAAGCTCTAACAACAACTCCATCAACTTCATAAACTCGGCTAGTATCTTTTGCAGTCTCTTTTATTTCGTCGGCTGTCGCTGCACTGCAAAGAAGTGTAAAGGCAGCTGCCAAAATCTGGGTACGCATATTCTAGTAGTTAAAAGTTATGTTCTGGATTAAGTCGGGGTGAAGTGATTTTGCAGCAGGACAAGTGTGAGCTGCATTTTCAATGATTTTGCGCTCCTTTTCGCTGTAATTATTGGCTGGGAAGTTAAAGGTAATCTTAACCTCGCCAACACGACGTGGGTCGGCTGACATAATCTTTGTAATCTCGGCTGTCGTTCCGTCAATCGAAAAATTGTGGGTGCGTGCCGCAATGCCCATAATGGTAAGAATGCAACTCCCTAGTGATGCTGCTAGTAGGTCAGTTGGCGAAAAAGCTTCGCCATTGCCTTGATTGTCCTTTGGCGCATCGGTGATAATGGTAGCTCCCGAATCCAAATGAGTAGCCTCGGTGCGCAAATTGCCAGTGTAAGTGGTTTTTATTGTCGTAGTCGTTTTGTGTGTTAGCAATTGTTAGAAATTATAAATAAAAAATAGATTATACAAAATAGTATATGCTAATTTGTATAATCTAGATCTCCTCTAATGAAGCACTTAAGTCGGTTTGTGATTCTTCTTGGCATTGTATATGCATATTCAAACACATTCTGCTCCTTCTTTT
>CAMTOL010000015.1 GCA_947074135.1 uncultured Rikenellaceae bacterium | reverse complement strand
GGTTGATAAATATCCAATGGGTACACAAATGTCTAAAGAAGAGATAATAGATATTAGATACCTTCTGTATTGGATAACGATAAGTCCATCCATTTGGTAACATTCTCACAGAGCTGATACAAGAGAATGCACCAGCAGTTGTATCACCAATATGGGTAACGTGTTTATAAGTCTTAGCAGCGAGAGTAAACCATTCAGCTGCACTACCTGTCAGTTGGTTGGTAAGCAATACTATTGGCTTTGTAAACTGCTCTTTTCCGTATTTTGGATTTGTGTGGTAAAACGGCTCTGAAAAACTACTATGTAATCTCCCATTTCTAAACTGCGATATAATGACTGTATCTGTATTGTCCGATATATGCCCAGCTATTCGCTCAGAGTACTCCACATTTCCTCCTCCGTTGGTACGCACATCAATAATTAGAGCATCCATATCCCACACCTTTTCAAAGGCACTATCTATCAAGTTTATATTATAATTATACATTTGCCCAATATAAATGTAACCGATATTTCTCTTTGCAATCTTAGCGCATCTTATATTATAGTCCAAATATAAAGACCAGTCAAATGATGAGGGAATATTTCCAGTTTCCCATATCCAACAATCCCACCACCAACAAGTCATATATCTTTTTAAGTATCCCGAATTAAAGGAGTAGTACCTATTTTCATCTTGTCCACTAATCCAAACGTGCAAATCGTCTAAGTGGTCGAGCATACTCGAAAAAACATTAAACAGTGAATCCTTACCCATTGTCGGGCTAACTTTAGGGCGGTAAACTGTGTAGAGTGAGTCCCAATTCACACCTCTCACCTCAAATGGAGCATAATGCCTATCAAAATCATCCCACAATATGTCGAATATCGCCACATAGTCATCACTTGCCACATCGTCACCAAAAAGCGCTTTTCTGCACGAACCCAACAGTGAAACTAAAACCACAGTTCCTACTATTATTATATAGTATTTAATTCTCATAGAGGTTTAAAATTTAAATGCAGCCCCAACTCTAAAACGATTATCAAGCGAGGTACTATTAATATGATTGTAGGTTGAGTAAAACGCGAGTTCATAGTGAGCCGTCAAGTCAATAACTCTGCTAAGAGAATAAATATAACCAATTTGATAGTTTAGTCTAAAAAATTGATTCCACGAAGCCACTTTGCCTGTAAACAAAATTCGAAGAATATTATTTTGATTGAGATAGATAAACTCATTGACATTGTTATATGGTGGTTGAACAAGTAGCGCAACAACAGGCACACTTAGCGATGTCGAGAGTCTATGTCGTGGAGCAACTTGCCATTTGAGAGCTATATTAAAATTCAAGGAATGAGTTGCAAGAAAACTAAAAGTAGAGCCCCAGTAATCATTTAACATCATACAAAAATCAACATCGCTCTGATATCCGCCACCGACATAGAAATTGAGAGTTTTGTTGCTCATCACACTTCTAAAATAATCCAATCTAATCGACCCAATTTGCAGAGAACAGTCAAACTGACGTAAATTTGGGGTAATCATCTTACCAGAATCATACTGAGCATTGAAACTAAAAATATCCTTTGCGTTAGAAGTCTCAAAACTGTAACCCAATGCAACTAAATAATTTGAGCGAGAATAGCTCATAGGCGAGAACTCAAAGTTTTTCAAAGCCCCAACACTATATCCGCCCTCAAGTGACACCCTGTGACTAAACTTTTGAGAATAGACTCCCAAAGGAAACAAAAATAAAACCGTCAGGAATATTATTTTAATTCTAATCATATACTCTACTTTTCAAAACAAAAGATACTAAAAATAACAACTATTTTTACTACCCTATTTGCAATTAATACATTTTGCATTAAAAATAATTCAGTGTTATGGAAATAACAAAAAAAGTTTTATCTTTGGAGTCCAATTTGTGTAATTAAACAGAAAACTTTTCTTGCTAATCAATTGGACAACAGAAAGAAATACAAGTATTAAATAAATAAAATTATTTAAAAAAATGAACACACCTCAAAATCTACGCTATTCGAAAGACCACGAATGGGTATCAGTTGATGGCGACATCGCTACTATCGGTATTACTGACTTCGCTCAAAGCCAACTTGGCGACATCGTTTTTGTTGACGTTGCAACTGTAGGCGAAACTCTTGACGCTGACGAAGTATTCGGAACTATCGAAGCCGTTAAAACTGTTTCTGACGCTTTTATGCCAGTTAGCGGCGAAGTTATCGAGTTCAACGAAGCTCTTAACGACGCTCCTGAAACAGTAAACAAAGATCCTTACGGCGACGGTTGGATGATTAAAGTAAAACTATCGAATCCTGCTGAAGTTGAAGATTTGATGGACGCTGCTGCTTATACAGCAACTATTGCATAATTAGAATTACGCAAAAAAGATATTTAATTTATAATTTATAATTTACTAAGATGAAAGTAACTGTTGTAGGCGCTGGTAACGTAGGCGCAACTTGTGCTAATGTGCTAGCAACTCGTGAGGTATGTAATGAACTTGTTCTTCTTGATATCAAAGAGGGATTCGCTGAAGGTAAAATCTTGGACACATTTCAATGTGCAACTTTGATGGATTTCGACACCAAAATCACTGGTGTAACTAACGACTATGCAGCAACTGCAAACTCAGATGTTGTTGTTGTAACTTCGGGTATTCCACGTAAACCAGGTATGACTCGTGAAGAGCTTATTGGCACTAACGCTAATATCGTTAAATCGGTTGTAACTGAAATTTTGAAATACTCTCCTAAAGCAATTATCCTTATCGTTTCGAACCCAATGGACCCAATGACTTACCTAGCATTGAAAGAGACAGGTCTTCCTAAAAACCAAGTATTTGGTATGGGCGGTGCGTTGGATACAGCTCGTTTCAAATGTTATTTGAGCAAAGCGTTGAACGTAAACTCAAACGAGATTGAGGGTATGGTAATTGGTGGTCACGGTGACACTACTATGATTCCACTTATCGACAAAGCAACTTACAAAGGTATTCCTGTAACTAAACTTGCTTCTAGAGAAGTTCTTGAGCAAGTTGCTGCTGACACTATGGTTGGTGGTGCTACTCTTACTAAACTTCTTGGTACTTCGGCTTGGTATGCTCCAGGTGCAGCTTCAGCTTATGTGGTTGAGAGCATCTTGCGCGATCAGAAGAAAGTTATCGTTTCTTGCTGCTACCTTGAGGGAGAGTATGGTCAAAACGACATCTGTATCGGAGTTCCTGCTGTTATTGGCAAGAATGGTGTTGAGAAAATCATCGAGCTTGACCTTACAGCTGAAGAGAAAGCATTGTTCGAGAAGAGCGCAGAGGCAGTACGTGCAACAAACGCGTTATTGTAGTACAACTCACTGCTTTTCTAAAGCAGTAAACTATACAGAGGTAACTTCTTTCGAAGTTACCTCTTTTTTTGTACTATAATATTAAGACTTCCTTTACACTCAAAATAGCAGTAACATAAATTCTGAATTGTTCTTAAATCATAGTAGAGTTTTCGCAATAATTTAGTAACTTTGTATCGTTAGTTTAATGATTAAAATGCAAAAAAATGTTTAGTGGAATTATTGAGGCTACCGCCAAAGTAGAGAAAATAGTAGAAGATAGAGGAAGTGTGCACATAACTCTTAGCTGTCCGTTTACCGATGAACTACACATAGACCAAAGCGTTGCGCACAACGGAGTCTGTTTGACAGTCGTTTCGATTGACGGAAACTGCTATACTGTTACAGCCATTGCCGAAACTCTTGATAAAAGTAACTTAGGCGAACTAAAAGTTGGCGACGAAGTTAACTTAGAGCGTTCTATGCGTCCCGACAAACTACTTGACGGACACATTGTTCAAGGTCACGTAGATACAACGGCTCGTTGCGTGTCGATTAAAGAAACTGACGGTAGTTGGTATTTTACCTTTACCTATCTACCTCAAGATAAAGGCGGTTACGTAACTGTAGAAAAAGGTTCAGTAACCGTTAATGGCGTTAGTTTGACTGTTTGCGACTCTAAAATTAACGAATTTAGCGTCGCTATTATCCCCTACACCTTCGAACATACCAATTTTCACAACTTCAAAGTTGGTTCAGTTGTAAATCTTGAGTTTGATATAATTGGAAAATATATTGCTCGTTTTATGGAGATTAGAGGATAATGATAAGAAAAGTAGAACTTTCCGATGCCGCTCGAATTTGCGAAATACTGAACTATTACGTCGAACACACCGCAATCACGTTCAATACCGAGCCATTTACAGAAGCTCAGATGCTCCACAAAATTGAGCATCTACTATCAAGCGGCTATCCGTTCTATGTTTACGAACAAGAGGGTGTGATCGAAGGTTATTATTACTTGAGCGAGTGGAAACCAAGAGAAGCATATAAAATCAGTGCCGAACTCTCAATTTACGTTAATCACAAACATCTTCGTAGCGGTTTTGGAGCCAAAATGATGCGACACTTATTAAATAATGTTGACAGAGAACAGTTTCACTCAATCATTGCCTGCATAACACTGCCTAACGAACCAAGTGTGGCACTTCACGAGCGTTTTGGGTTCGAAAAAGTATCATTTTTCAGAGAGGTTGGCTTAAAATTTGGCAACCTTTGCAACGTTGGCGATTGGCAACTTGTGCTCTAGAACAGCTTAAGTTTCTACTTACTCTGACTCTTAAAATCCTAACTTTATATAAATAAAAGTAAATACAATGAAAAAAATCATCATACTAACTTTAATCGTAGTAGCGCCTACTCCTAGCTGACCACAATCAAAAAACTCAGCCTAGATTTTCTTTGATAATCTAAAAAAACACGAGGGCAAAGCATATGAAGGAGTGGTTACATCAGGCGCAAGAGAGGGCGATGGTTTTAGCGATAAACATCTAGTGATGCACGTACGTTCGTGCGAGGAGAACCGTATAAGGATTCCATTCTTTGTTGGGGAGAACAAGTCACGCACTTGGATTCTAACTAAAGATAACGATAGAATACTTTTAAAACACGACCATAGACACGAAGATGGTAGCGATGATAAAGTGACAATGTATGGAGGTTGGAGCAGCAATGCAGGAAACGAGAATATGCAGTTTTTCCCAGCCGACCAATTTACATCTGACCTAATAGACTATGCCACTTTTAATGTATGGTGGATTACGATTGACGACACAACTTACACCTACAATCTTCAACGTATAGGCAGCAACAGAGTTTTTACAGTTACATTTGATTTAACTAAGGAGATAGAAACTCCACAAGCACCTTGGGGTTGGATTGACTAGAATCATCAAAAGTGCAATTATAAAGCATCTACAAACAAATTTCAACTCTTAATCTAGCATAGCTTGTCATTTACTCTACATAGCGATTACAGTCCAACAGGCGATCAACCAACCGCAATTGCCGAACTGACTGCAGATCTAGAACGTGGTAAAAAACACAACGTTCTGCTTGGTGTTACAGGTTCGGGCAAAACTTTTACTATGGCCAACGTCATAGCAAACCTCAATCGCCCTACCCTAGTGCTAAGCCACAACAAAACACTAGCAGCTCAACTCTATGGCGAATTTAGAGGTTTTTTTCCTGAAAACTCGGTTGAGTATTTTGTTTCATATTACGATTATTACCAACCTGAAGCGTATCTTCCTACTTCGGACGTATATATCGAGAAGGATCTAGCTATCAACGACGAGATTGAAAAGATGCGATTGGCAACAACCTCATCGCTACTTAGCGGCAGACGTGATGTTGTGGTCGTTAGTTCGGTTTCGTGCCTCTATGGTATCGGCAACCCCGAAGATTTTCACACAAACACAATTACACTAAAGCGCGGCGAACGCATCTCGCGTGAAAAGATACTCTATTCGCTAGTTAACTCACTGTATAGCCGCAGCGATAGAGAGTTTAGTCGAGGTACTTTCCGTGTTAATGGCGACACGATAGACGTTTTTGTTGCCTATGGCGACATTGCATATCGGATTGTACAGTGGGGCGATGAGATTGAATCACTACACTCAATCGACACTATCACAGGTGCTAGACTCGATAATTTGGACTCAATCACAATCCACCCTGCCAATATATTTGTAACAACCAAAGAGCGCACTGCATCGGCAGTAAAACAGATTCAATTAGATTTGGGAAAACAGATTGAGTTTTTCGAAAAACGTGGCGAGATTGACTACGCAAAACGATTGAAAGGTCGAGTTGAGTACGACTTAGAGATGATTAAAGAGGTTGGTTACTGTTCGGGAATTGAGAACTATTCTCGTTATTTCGACGGCAGAGAGCCTGGCACTCGCCCTTTCTGCCTCTTGGACTACTTCCCAAAGGATTTTCTGATAATCATTGATGAGAGCCACGTTACAATCCCTCAAATTCACGGTATGTATGGTGGTGATGCTTCGCGTAAGAAAAATTTGGTTGAGTATGGCTTCCGACTACCTGCTGCAATGGACAATCGCCCACTCAAATTCGACGAATTTCACTCACTCCAACACCAAACAGTATATGTGAGCGCAACCCCAGCCGACTACGAGATGACCAAATCCGAAGGGCAAATCGTCGAACAGATTATACGTCCAACTGGACTACTCGACCCCGAAATTGAGGTTCGTCCAACTCTTGGACAGATTGACGACCTACTATCGGAAATCGAGAAACGGACAGCCAAAGACCAACGAGTGTTGGTAACGACGATAACAAAGCGAATGGCGGAGGAGTTTTCGGCATTCTTGGACAAAAAAGGGGTGCGAACTCGCTATATCCACTCCGACATCGACACTATGGAGCGTGTGCAGATTATGGACGACCTTCGTGCTGGGCTTTTTGATGTACTAGTGGGCGTAAATCTACTTCGTGAAGGGTTAGACTTGCCCGAAGTATCGCTTGTTGCGATTATGGATGCCGATAAGGAGGGTTTTCTGCGAAATGCACGCTCGTTGACCCAAACGGCAGGTCGTGCGGCTCGTCACCTAGAAGGGCACGTTATAATGTATGCCGATAAAATCACAGCCTCGATGCGCCAAACAATGCAAGAGAGCGAACGTAGGCGTGAAAAACAGATAAACTACAACCTCAAACACGGAATTGAGCCACGAGCTGTGACAAAAGCACTTCGAGGCACAATTACAGGTGGTAGTCTTGAGGCTCAACAAGGCGCAGGAACAACACTCACAGCCGATCAAATGAGTATTTATGCCAAAATGAACACCGAAGAGCGCAAAGCAGCTGCCGAAGAGGCTCGAGAAGCTATGGAGAGAGCTGCCGCCGAGTTGGATTTTATTGCAGCTGCCAAACATCGTGACTTGATGTTAACTCTACTAAAAGAAAACTAGTCTTATATGTAAAAAAAATCCCTATTAATGGGGATTGCAACACTCGAATAAAGACTCTATTTTTGCAGTTGCAAAAATTCAAGTTAAGCAAATGAAATTATCTGAACTAGAGTCATCACAAAGCGCATATATAACTAAAGTCAATGGAGGTGGTGCGTTTATGAAGCGTATCAACGAAATGGGTATTATCAGTGGTGCGTTGATAAAGTCTATTAAAAAAGCCCCTCTGCAAGACCCTGCCGAATATGAGGTTATGGGCTATCGAGTGACATTGCGTAATAACGAAGCCGAGAAGATAGAGGTTGAGTTTGATAGAGCAATCAACAACCAAGATGATAATTTTAGAGGAATGGTTAGTGTCGAAGATGAGTGCAATGACGAAGATATTACCAACTCGACAAAAAACATAAAAGTAGCACTCGTTGGCAACCCTAATTGTGGCAAAACTACTCTATTTAACTACTCAACAGGTAGTAGGGAGCGTGTTGGTAACTTTAGCGGTGTAACTGTCGATATGAAGTCGGCAAATCTCAATTTTAAAGGCTATCATATCGAACTAATCGACCTTCCAGGCACCTATTCCCTATCAGAATACACCCCCGAAGAGCTCTATGTTCGAGAGTGTCTAACCACCCAAATTCCCGATGTTGTTATCAACGTTGTTGATGCTTCGAATCTCGAACGCAACCTACTGCTAACAACCCAACTAATCGACATCAATATAAAAATGGTTATCGCTCTCAATATGTATGACGAGATGATAGCAAATGGCGACAAGTTCGATTACGAGGCTCTTGGTGTGATGATAGGTTCGCCAATTGTGCCTACTACCGCCTCGAAAGGCATTGGCATTGAGGCATTGTTCGACAAAGTGATTGAGCTATACGAAGGTAGGGAAAATAATTACAGACACCTACATATCAACTATGGCGACGAGATTAACTCTGCACTTGCTCGTATCAAAACCAAAATCAAACAAGTACCTGAACTCTATATAAAGTATCACACTCAATATCTAGCTATAAAGCTACTAGAAAAGGATAAGCATACCTTTAGCTTAGTAAACCAGTACGACAAAAGCGGTAAGATTATAAATACTGTAAAGCAGGAGATAGAGAAAATTGAGTCCTACAATGGTCAAAGTAGCGATTCGGCAATTACAGCAGCTCGTTATAGCTTTATTGAGGGCTCGCTCCTCGAAACACTGGTGTCGAAGAGCAGAAAGAGCAACAAGGGCTATGCTGCCGATAAAATACTAACAAACAAATGGTTAGCTATACCGATATTCATTATAATTCTTGGGTTAATTTTTCAAGTCACATTCTCGCTTGGCAACTACCCTATGGAGTGGATAGAGAGCGGAATTGATTGGTTGGGAGGCTTTGTAAGCAGTGTGATGAGCGACGGAATACTGCGTGATATGATAGTTGACGGTATCATTGGAGGAGTTGGCGGAGTGCTAGTTTTTCTACCCAACATTATGCTCCTGTTTCTCTTTATATCGCTGCTCGAAGATAGCGGTTATATGGCTCGTGCTGCATTTATTACTGATAAATTGATGCACAAAATTGGACTACACGGCAAGTCGTTTATACCGATGCTTATGGGCTTTGGATGTAATGTTCCAGCTGTTCTAGCAACTCGCACACTCGAAAGTCGAAAAGATAGGTTAATAACGATGCTCATCATTCCTTTTATGTCGTGCAGTGCTCGAATACCTATCTATATACTATTAATTTCAGCATTTTTCACAGCTTATCAAGGTTTGGTACTACTTAGTATCTATTTGATTGGAATCTTGATAGCAATTATCTCAGCACTACTCTTTAATAAGATACTATTCAAAGGTAAAGATGCTCCATTTGTAATGGAACTGCCTCCCTATCGTCGTCCAACTCTCAGAAATACAGCACGCCACACCTGGGCAAAGAGCAAAGAGTATCTCCACAAGATGGGGGGCGTGATACTTGTGGCTTCTATTATCGTGTGGGCGTTGGGTTACTTTCCTCGAGGTGAGAATGGCGAAAAGGCAGATATCGAGCACTCGTACATTGCTACAGTTGGGCACACCATCGAACCTGTTATCGAGCCGCTCGGGTTTGACTGGCGAATAGGTGTAAGTTTGATTTCAGGGATTGGAGCTAAGGAGTTGGTTGTTAGCACAATGTCAGTTCTTTATCATAGCGAACAAACAGGCGATAATGATGATATTAGTGCACTTTCGGCAAAAATTCGAGAGTTAGAGGTTACTTCGCCTGGTGGAGAGGTTCGCAAGGCATATACTCCGCTTACGGCATACTCTTTGATGCTCTTCATACTCATTTACTTCCCTTGTATAGCGGTAGTAGCAGCAATTAAGAAGGAGGCAGGTTGGCGTTGGGCATTCTTTTCCGTTTTCTACACCACTACACTAGCTTGGGTAGTAGCTTTTGCTGTTCAAATAATCGGTTCACTATTTTTGTAATTTTGAATATGAATATTCAACTCATAATAGTAATAGTAGTCTTGCTGCTCTGTTTAGTATGGGTAGTTCGTCGAATTGTATCTAAAAATAAGAGAGGGTGCAGTTGCGACTCCGCCACTAATTGCAAAGGTTGCCCCTCGCAATCCAACTGTTCAGAAAAGGAGAAGAATTAACCATAATAAAAGCGTATCTAAACAATTGTTAGATACGCTTTTATATAGTTTATATAAACAATTAGTTCTACTTCGAAATCACAGAGAATGCTTGTTCGAAATCGGCTTTAATGTCGTCGATATGCTCTATGCCGAGCGAGATACGAAGCAGAGTTGGATAGACCCCACAAGAGACTTGGCTCTCTGGTGAGAGCTGTTGGTGAGTTGTCGAAGCCGGGTGTGTGACCAACGTTTTGCAATCGCCAACATTTGTTAGGTGCGAAACCATTTTGAGCGACTCAACAGCCTTGGCTGTCTGAGTAACATCGCCCTTCAAAACCACCGACAACACGCAACCAAACCCATTTTGGAGATATTTTTGCGCCTTTTCGTATTGAGTATCTGTTGGCAACCCTGGATAAATCACTCTCTCAACTGCCGGATGCGAAGTAAACCATTTTGCAAGTTCCATAGCATTTTGCGCCTCACGCTCAACACGAAGCGACAGAGTTTCAAGTCCCAATAGCTTTTGATGAGCATTGAATGGCGACTGACAAGCCCCCAAATCACGCAACCCTTCGACACGAGCCTTAATAATAAAAGCTATCTCGCCAAAAGTTTCCCAATAACGCATACCGTGATACGATGGTGCAGGTTCGGTCATAATCGGGTATTTGACACTTGCTCCCCAATCAAATTTACCAGCATCAATAATTACACCTCCCATCACCTCGCCGTGACCGCCAATCCATTT
Source organism: uncultured Rikenellaceae bacterium (assembly GCA_947074135.1). GTDB lineage: Bacteria > Bacteroidota > Bacteroidia > Bacteroidales > Rikenellaceae > Mucinivorans. The sequence continues at coordinate 10,043 of CAMTOL010000015.1, read as the reverse complement.
AGACGAAGAGTGAACCACAATATCTGCCCCCCAATCAATTGGACGACACATATACCCACAACAACCAAACGTATTATCGACAATCAATACAATGCCGTTGCTATGCGCTAGTTCTGCCAATTTATCAAGCTCAGGAATCGAGTAAGCAGGGTTTGCAATACTCTCAACAAAAATAGCCTTTGTATTTTCGTTAATCTGCGCTGCAATATCCTCAACCGAATCCGACGCAGCCATACGACACTCAATACCAAATCGAGGAAGCGTATTTGTAAATTGATTAAACGTACCGCCATATAGGAAAGGAGGTGCTACAAAGTTATCTCCTGCACTCATAATCGTTGTAATGGCTGTTAACTGAGCTGCCATTCCGCTCGAAGTGGCAAGAGCCGCCACCCCACCTTCGAGTGCCGCACAACGTTTTTCGAAAACATCAGTTGTTGGGTTTTGAAGACGAGTATAGATATTGCCAAACTCCTTTAGTTCAAAGAGATTTGCTGCGTGTTGAGCATCACGAAATTGATAAGCCGTTGTTAAGTGAAGTGAGTAACCTCGACCAAGAGTCTGTGGATCAATCTCCTGTCCGGCGTGTACTTGTAGTGTTTCGAAATGAGTTTTCATAGTATTGTTATTTATATTATTTTCTGACACAAAGTTAATGTAGTAGAATTTATCTAACAAATATTTTCAAAATATTATAAAATTATTCTAAATTTGCATAGATATTAAGACAATATTACTTAAAATAGTTTAATCATACTCTTAAAAAAGAATAAAATTATGGAAAAGCTAGACGATATAGATTTGCAGATTTTAAGGATACATAAAGAAAAGTAAAATCAAACAGTGAAAAAGGTGGCCGCAAGAATTAAATTAAGTACTACCCCTGTATAGGAAAGTCAAGAACGACTCGAAAGAGCAGGTTACATAAAACGCTATGTTGCAGTGCTCGATGCAGAGAAACTTGGTGGCGGATTCGAGGTTTTCTGCAACGTCAAACTTAAACAACTCAACAAAACAATCGCTTCGGAGTTTGTAGAGGCTATTCAAGGAATATCGGAGGTGATAGAGTGCTACAACATATCTGGCGAGTTTGATTACCTGCTTCACGTAAGGGTATCGGATATGAGCTACTATCGTGAATTTATAATCAATGTTCTCGGTAATATCGACTCTGTTGGCTCCATACAGAGTGTATTTGTGATGGAACAGGTAAAAAAAGTGTATGGTTTCCCTATTTAATTTAGTAAAAAAATGTACCTTTGCACTTTCAAAAATAAAAAAATAAGAATATGCAGTGTGGTATAGTAGGACTTCCTAACGTTGGTAAATCAACACTTTTTAATTCATTAAGCTCGGCTAAAGCTCAAGCTGGCAACTTTCCATTTTGTACTATCGACCCTAACGTGGGTGTGATTACAGTACCTGATGAACGTCTAATTCAACTATCTAAGTTGAGTGGCAGTAAAAAAATTATCCCTACTACTATCGAGATTGTCGATATTGCAGGACTGGTTAAAGGCGCAAGTAAAGGCGAGGGTCTTGGAAACAAGTTTTTAGGTAATATTCGTTCAACCGATGCTATTATCCACGTTCTTCGCTGTTTCGAAGATAAAAACATCACTCACGTTGACGGACGTGTTGATCCAGTTGCCGACAAAGAGATTATCGACACCGAACTTCAGCTCAAAGATTTGGAAACCGTCGAAAGTCGTATTGCCAAGGTGCAAAAACAGGCTCAAACTGGTGGCGACAAACAAGCAAAACGTATGTACGACATCTTGATACAGTATAAAGCGGCGCTTGAGCAAGGTAAATCGGCTCGTACAGTTGTGTTAGAGAACAAAGAGGACGAGAAACTTGCTGCTGAACTCTGCCTACTTACCACTAAACCAGTTTTATACGTATGTAACGTTGACGAAGCTTCGGCTGCAAATGGCAACAGTTTTAGCGAGGCTGTGCGTGAGGCTGTAAAGGACGAAAATGCTGAAGTATTGGTTGTTGCTGCTGCAATTGAGGCCGATATCTCGGAAATCGAGAGTTACGAAGATAGACAAATGTTCCTAGAGGAGTTGGGACTTAGCGAAAGTGGTGTTTCAAGACTTATAAAGGCTGCTTACAAACTCCTAAACCTCGAAACATACATCACCACTGGCGAGGTCGAAACTCGCGCTTGGACATACACAAAAGGGACTAAAGCTCCTCAAGCAGCTGGTATTATTCACACCGATTTTGAACGTGGATTTATTCGTGCCGAAGTAATCAAATACGAAGACTATGTAAAATACGGCAGCGAATCGGCTGTGCGTGAGGCTGGTAAAATGGGGGTTGAGGGCAAAGAGTATGTTGTTCAGGATGGCGATGTGATGCACTTCCGCTTCAATGTATAGGCAATGAGAATCACAAAAAAAGCTGCACCCAACTCCTATGCGCTTATCACTGGAGCTTCTAGTGGTATGGGCAGAGAGTATGCGCTTCAACTAGCGGCTTTAGGTTATAATATTATAGTAGTAAGCAATCTCGCCACACAAAATGACGAGGTTGCTTCTTATATTAAGGAGCATAATAGTGTAGATGCTATTAGCCGCGAAGTGGATTTGAGTTCTATTGAACAGGTTAGAGATTTGTATGAATGGACAAAAAGTTCAGGATATAGAGTTGATATATTGATATCTAATGCAGGAATACTCCATTTCGGAGCTTTCTTGTCAATGAGCGTTGAACGTATCGAACTGATGCTGAATCTTCATTGCGGAGCTACTACTCTACTTTGCAGACTATATAGCGAGGATATGTGCAAAAGAGGCTGCGGACGAATCTTGATAACGTCATCGGCAACAGTTTGGATGCCATACCCCTCAATTGCTTGTTACACCGCTTCTAAAGCCTATATCTCTAAATTTGCAACGGCATTATACTATGAGTTAATAGAGCGTGGGGTTACTGTAACTTGTGTCTATCCAGGAGCTATCGACACCCCTCTTTATGATTTGAACGAGAAGACTAGAGTTTGGCTTCGTCGTTTTGGGGTATTATGGAGCGCCTCAAAGTTGGCAAAACGAGGTATAGGAGCTATGTTTAGGGGTCGCAGACGATTAATTCCGGGAGTATTCACCAAAATTGCTGTAGCATTTTGCTCTATTTTACCGATGTGCACATTGCGGCTAGCACTAAAACTCAAACTTGTGCGCCGAATATTAGAAATTCAATAACAATTTATATAAAATCAATCTAAAACATTAATGGAAAACAATTCGTACAACGTTAAAAGTGTCGTTGCCGACCCTACTGCTCTTGGGCTGACCGGACTTGCAATGGTTACCCTTGTAGCTTCTACTCAAAAACTTGGTATTACTGACGGTACATCGTTAATTGTACCTTGGGCTATCTTCCTAGGTGCAATAGCTCAAATTTTAGCAAGTATTTTCGATTTCAAACACAACAATCTTTTTGGAGCTATCGCCTTTGCTGCTTATGGTTTCTTTTGGTTGGCAGTTGGCACAACTTGGATGATTGGTCACGGTGTCTTTGGCGAATCGATGAAAGCTGCAATGGATTTCACACAGCTTGGTTTCGCTTTTGTGGGCTACCTCATTCTTTCACTAATTTTAACAGTTGTGGCCCTACGTCTTAATAAATTCTTGACGCTCACAATGATACTTATCGATATTTTATTGCTCTCTTTAGCGATGGATACTTTCGGTATGGGTGGAGCTTGGCACACAATTGCAGCATATAGCGAACTATTGATTTCGTTGTTTAGTTTCTATGGTGTTGCGGGAGCTTTAATCAACAAAACTTACGAACGAGTAATTGTACCAATGGGAAAACCTTGGGCAAAATAAACACTCTTGCAAATAACGAATAAAAGCCTCGAAATAGTTAATTTCGAGGCTTTTATATTGTAGTGTATCAGTCCAATTATTGACCCAGTATCCAAGCAAACATCAACGGAGCAACAATTGTAGCATCGCTCTCAACAATAAACTTAGGAGTGTCGATATCTAACTTACCCCAAGTAATTTTCTCGTTCGGAACCGCTCCCGAATAAGAGCCATAAGATGTTGTAGAGTCCGAGATTTGACAAAAATATGCCCAAAATGGCACTTCTTCCCACTCTAAGTCTTGATACATCATCGGAACGCAGCAAATTGGGAAATCGCCCGAAATACCACCACCAATCTGGAAGAAACCAACACCAGCTCCACCACTATTGGCTCTATACCATTCAGTTAGGTAAATCATATACTCAATACCACTCTTAACTGTCGATGCCTTGCACTCGCCCTTAATAACATACGAGGTGAAGATGTTACCCATAGTCGAGTCTTCCCAACCAGGAACAATAATCGGCAAATTTTTCTCGCAAGCTGCTAACATCCAACTATCTTTTGGGTCGATTTCGTAGTACTGTTCCAAAACTCCGCTACGAATCAATTTATACATAAATTCGTGTGGTAAGAAGCGTTCTCCCTTAGCGTCAGCATCTTTCCATATCTCAGAGATATGACCTTGAAGACGACGGAAAGCCTCCTCTTCGGGAATACAAGTATCTGTTACACGATTTAGGTGATTGTCCAACAGTTCACGCTCCTGTTCTGGGGTCAGATCACGATAGTTAGGCACTCTTTTATAGTGTGAATGGGCTACAAGGTTCATCAAATCTTCCTCCAAGTTAGCACCAGTACAAGTGATAATCTGAACTTTATCTTGTCGAATCATCTCAGCTAGCGAGATTCCAAGTTCGGCAGTACTCATTGCACCACCCATTGTGATCATCATTTTGCCGCCTTTATCCAAATGTGCTTCATATGCTTTGGCCGCGTCCATCAAGGCTGCCGCATTAAAGTGTCGGTAATTGTGTTCGATAAACTGCGACACTGGACCTTTTGTTTTCATTCTAAAAAGTTTTTTAGTTAAAAAATATTTAGCAAAGTTACCAAACTTTAAGTATCTTTGCAAACATCTTTTTAGCAAGAATGTGCATTTCGTCCACACATTGCTCGTAAAACACTGAAATTTAATTAAATATCATACAACAATGGAACTTTTAGAGAGAATTAAAAAACAAGCTGCAAGTAACCGTAAACGTATAGTACTTGCCGAAGGCACTGAAGAGCGCACGCTTCGCGCTGCAAATGAGATTTTAGGCGAGTCAATTGCCGATATTATTCTTATTGGCAATCCTGCTGAGGTTAATGAACTTGCAGAGCAATGGAGATTGGAAAACATCTCAAAAGCAACGATTATCGATCCTGAAAACTGTGCAAAAAGCGAGGAGTATATCGAAAAAATGTTGGAACTTCGTGCTTCAAAAGGTCTTACTCGCGAACAAGCCGAAAAACTTATCAAAAACCCACTATATCTAGCGGTTTTGATGATTAAGTGTGGTGATGCTGATGGTGAGATTGCAGGAGCACTCAACACTACTGGCGATGTACTACGTCCTGCACTTCAATACGTTAAGACAAAACCCGGAATCTCTGTTGTTAGTGGCGCACTGATTCTTATTACTAAAGACAACCCATACGGTTCGAATGGTACATTTATGGTTGCTGACGTTGCTGTTACTCCAAACCCTAACGCTAACGAATTGGCACAAATTGCAGTGAGTACAGCTCAAACAACTAAAGCCATTCTTGGTATCGAACCTAAAGTTGCAATGTTGTCGTTCTCGACTAAAGGTTCAGCAAAACACGAAATGGTTGATAAGGTAATCGAAGCTACTCAAATTGCTAAACAGATGGCTCCAGAGCTTCAAATCGACGGTGAACTTCAAGCTGATGCAGCAATTGTTCCGGGTATTGGTAGCAGTAAAGCTCCAGGTTCGACTATTGCAGGTAAAGCCAACGTATTGGTTTTCCCTACTTTGGAAGTTGGTAATATTTCGTACAAAATGGTTCAACGCCTAGGTGGCGCAGAGGCTATTGGTCCAGTGCTTCAAGGTATGGCTGCACCAATCAATGACCTAAGTCGTGGCTGTTCTGTTTCTGACATCGTTGCTATGGTTGCTATTACTGCTTGTCAAGCTCAAGCTGAATAATTCATAATTCATATTTCACAATTATTTTTAATGAAAATATTAGTATTGAACTGCGGAAGTTCATCAATCAAATATCAACTTCTTGATGTTGAAGGAAAAAAAAGTTCTACTCTACTTGCCAAAGGTCAAGTTGAGCGTATCGGTCTTAGCGAAGGTATGCTAACTCATAAACCTGAAGGTAAAGAAAAATTTGAGTCTAACCAACCTATTCCAGAGCATTCAGTTGGTATCAACCTTATACTCTCGGCTCTTACTGACCCTAACCACGGCGTTATTGAGAGTTTGAACGAAATTGGAGCTGCTGGTCATCGTGTAGCTCACGGTGGCGAGTTTTTCTCAGATTCTGCAATTGTAAACCCAACTGTTAAACAGCAAATTGAGTCTTGTTTCGAACTTGCACCACTCCACAACCCACCTGCTCTAAAAGGTATCCAATCTATCGAAAAACTACTTCCTACAATTCAGCAAGTTGCTGTTTTCGATACATCGTTCCACTCTTCAATGCCTCGTAAAAACTATTTGTACGCTCTACCTTACAAATATTACGACCAAATGCGTATTCGCAAATATGGTTTCCACGGCACTTCGCACAAATATGTAGCTCAAAAAGCTTGTGCAATGACTGGTCTTGATTTCGAAACATCGAAAATCATAACTTGTCACATTGGCAATGGCGCTTCGATTACAGCTATCAAAAACGGTAAATCTGTCGATACTTCAATGGGATTCACTCCAGTTGACGGTTTGATGATGGGAACTCGTTGCGGTACTATCGACCCAGGTGTATTGCTATATATTATGGAGAAAGAGGATATTTCGACCTCAAAAGCTAATGATGTTATCAACAAACAGTCTGGTTTGATGGGCGTTTCTGGAGTTTCAAGCGATATGCGTGATGTTATAACTGCAGCCAATAGCGGCAATGAGTGCGCTCAAATCTCGCTCGATATGTTCTGTGCAAGAGTAAAACATTACGTTGGCGCATATTTTGCTCAACTCGAAGGCGCTGACCTAATTGTATTTACAGGTGGTATTGGCGAAAATGAAGCATTCTTACGCTACGAAACACTTAAAGGTTTAGAGTGTATGGGCATTGAGTTTGATACTAAGGTTAACGACTCATTGAAAAAAGGTGATGATGCAATTATTACAACCCAAAGCTCAAAAGTTAAGGCTGTTGTAGCTTGCACCGACGAGGAGTTAGTTATCGCAACCGACACTTATCGCCTACTTCGTGCATAACAACTTCATTAATTCATAACGCATTATGAATTAAAATAGATGAGCGAACTATTATCATATACATTTATACACAACGCACTCCTTGCAGCACTGCTGTCAGGAGTGTGTTGTGGTATAATAGGTACCTATATGGTGAGTCGCAGGCTGGTTTTTATGGGTGGCGGCATCACTCACTCCTCGCTCGGAGGTATTGGACTCGCTTATTGGGCTGGATTTGACACCACGGTTGGAGCTCTAATATTTGCTGTTGCCTCTGCATTTGGAATCGATTATCTTAGTTCATCGAGTCGTAATCATAAAAAGATACAAACAAGCGAAGATAGCGCAACAAGTATTGTTTGGAGCGCAGGAATGGCATTAGGTATTATATTTATCTTTCTGACTCCGGGCTATGCTCCAAATCTGATGACTTTTCTCTTTGGCAATCTTCTTCTTGTCACAACATCTCAAATTTGGTGGCTTTTTGCATTCGATTTGGTTCTCATCTCGGTTATGTTGCTCTTTGCTCGAACAATCATCTATACCGCTGCTGACAGTGGATATGCCGCTTCGCAGAGAACACCAGTTAGGGCAATTAATATCTTTATGCTAATTCTGTTAGCTATTGCCATTGTTCTCAACATTAGGACACTCGGTATAATGTTAATGATATCGATGCTTACAATCCCTGTTTTAATTGCTCGATTATTTACACATAGTTACATAAAAATAGCGGTAACAAGCTCTATACTCGCTACCGCATCTGCAATCGTAGGGCTAATAATTAGCTATCTCTACAATGTTCCATCTTCAGCAACCTCAGTATTAGTTCTCGTGGCTGCACTACTGTTTGGTTTTATCTCAAAAAGATTGTTACGCCTTTTTAGATAGATAGACCTTAGGTGCTATCTCACCACGAAGAACCGAAAGGGCATTACCTGCCAAAGCACCCATCTCGTCTTCGCCACCATAAACCTCAAAAGGAGCAATCCATCCTATCATATCACTCAAATAATTAGCAACATATTTACTGTAAGCTATACCTCCTGTAATAATAATAGCATCAACTTTCCCTTTGAGCACAGCCGCCATTTGACCAATCTCTTTACCAATCTGGTAGCACATTGCATCGTAAATAAGTGTAGAGTGAGTATCGCCTTCAAGAACAAGTTTCTCGACATCACGTGCATCATTAGAGCCAGTGTGAGCCACCAATCCTCCGTGACCCTTAATCATTACTCCAACCTCTTTTTGAGTATATTTACCACTAAAACATAGCTTCATCAATTGACCAGCAGGAAGTGTTCCTGCACGTTCAGGCGACATTGGTCCCTCACCATCAAGAGCGTTGTTAACATCTATTACTCTACCCTTACAGTGAGCCCCAACAGAGATTCCACCGCCCAAGTGTGCAACAATAAGATTGAGATCTTCATATTTACTGTTGTTCAATTTAGCATATTTACGTGCTATTGCTTTTTGATTGAGTGCGTGAAAGATAGAGAGTCTTGTAAAATTTGGATGACCGGCAACACGAGCAACATCGGCAAGTTCGTCAACCACAACAGGATCGGCAATATAGGCGCAAATCTTCTTTCCTGTGCGCGATGATATCGCAGCAGCTATATCGTCGGCAATTAATCCACCTAGATTACTAGCGTGTTCTCCCATTGGAGGATTATGCAAATCCTCTTTCATCTGCTCGTTTACTTCATAAATACCAGACTCGATTGGATAAATCAAACCACCTCTACCAATTACTGCAGAAATCGAATCGAGTTCCACTTCGTTATTTTTAAGATTCTCTAAAATAGCCTCTTTGCGAAATGAGAATTGAGAGGCGATAGTAGGAAATTTGTCAAGTTCTTCAGATGAGTGTAACAGAGTTGTTTGATAACGAGAGTTCTCGTCATCATAAACAGCGATTTTAGTTGAGGTTGATCCCGGATTAATAGCCAAAATTGTTTCCATTGCTTACTTATATAAATTTGAGTTTTTAATTATAAATCTTAGGTTATCTGTGCAATAAGGAGCACTATTTAACACGTATCATCGTGAGTCCATCTCGTATTGGAAGTATTACCTTCTCTACTCTATTATCATCTTTAACAAATTCATTAAATGCCAAAACACCAGCAGTTTGAGCATCTTTTCTATCTAGTGGTTCGACAACTTTACCGTCCCAAAGCGTATTGTCAGCAAGAATCAACGACCCTGCCACAACTAATTCATTGTCGAACAACGAATTATAATACTCCAAATATTTACGTTTATCGGCATCTATAAAAACCATATCAAATGGTTTATTCCCAAGAGTTGGCATTACCTCTAACGCATCGCCAATCTTTTGGGTAACAATATTACGAACTCCAGCTTTATCAATAAACTCCGAAGCAATATCCCCCAACTCATCATCTATCTCAATGGTTATCAATTTACTATCATCATTCATCTCAAGTGCTAGTGCAATAGTCGAATATGCTGTAAAGGTACCGAGTTCAAGCACTCGCTTAGGTCGAATAATCGAGGTTAGCATAGCAAGAACACGTCCTTGAACGTGTCCTGAAAGCATACGAGGATGAATAGCTCGTAAATGGGCTTGGCGCGTTAACTCCTGCAATACAATCGGCTCGTCGCTCGAGTGTTCTGAAATATATATATCAATAGCGTTCATCGATAACTCAATTTATATAAATTTTCGACAGAAAACCACTCTAAAGCACATCTTTGAACATCGGCAGCCGAAATTGCGTCTATTTTCTCGTTAAGAGCTTTTTTTGCT
>CAMTOL010000014.1 GCA_947074135.1 uncultured Rikenellaceae bacterium | reverse complement strand
AAAAAGGAAGGTGCTTTAGTAGCCGAATATAAACATGGAGGGGTAAAACAATGGAGAGAACGTTAAGCGATGATGAGAACGTTGTGGGTGATTTGGGAAATTTCGGTAAAGTGGCCAAGCATGTCGGAAACGTTGACGAATTAAGTCGTAATAATTCCAAAACTTGATAAGCAATTCATACGCTAAAATAAAAGGAAAAGCTTAGGTTATATTACCTTCGATTCTCGTAGAAATTGATGAACGACTCATTGAGTAGGTGCACACCGCCAAGGGTTGGGTAGTTGCCCGTAAAGTACCAGTCACCGCCATTGTTAACACAAATTTCCGACAATTTCTCACAAGTTTGGAAAATAATATCGACATCGCACTTAACTTCGGGGGGCGTTACAATTTCGGCAATTTTTCTCGAGATTTGTTCATCTGTAAATGGGTCGTACAACTCCTTAACATAATTAACTAACTCGCTATTCTGTTTCCCCTGCTGCGCTTTACACTTACGATAAACCAGCTCAACTTGCTCAAAACTACTAAGTTTCAACACTGCCTTAAAGGCTATCAGTTGTGCGATATCAGCCATATCGATACCGTAAAAGTCGGGATATCGAATCTGCGGAGCCGAGGAAACAATAACCAACTTTTTAGGGTTCAATCGAGCAAGAATTGTTATGATGCTCTTTTCGAGAGTTGTTCCACGAACAATTGAATCATCAATTACAACTAGATTATCTTTATGCGGCACAATCGAGCCATAAGTAATATCATAGACGTGGTTAGCCAACTCATCACGTTGTCCGCTTTCGCTAATAAAGGTTCGAAGTTTAATATCCTTAATTGCAACCTTCTCGATACGCACTTTTTGCGATATAATCTCTTCAAGCTGCTCTTCCGTTGGGTGCTTCAGCGCGAGAACTTTCCTTAATTTTTCTCTTTCGAGGTGCTCTTTAAGATACTCGTTCATACCCCAGAAGGCAATTTCGGCTGTATTTGGAATAAACGAGAATACACTATTTTGCAAATCGCCACCAATGGACTCCAACACAGCTGGAACAACGCCACAACCTAGCGCTTTACGCTCTCTGTAGATATCGACATCGTTACCACGCGAGAAGTAGATACGTTCGAACGAGCAGGGCGTTACCTTTGTAGGCTTAATAATTTGGACTCTTCTAACCGAAGCATCTGGCGATATAATAACGGCTTGACCGGGTTCTATTTCGACAATTGACGACGAATCGACATTCATAACTGTTTCGATTGCTGGTCTTTCCGAAGCAACAACCACAATTTCGTCGTCAGTATAGCAGAACGCACTGCGAATACCCCAAGGGTCACGAACGGCAAACATCTCGCCATCTCCAGTCATTCCGCAAATAACAAAGCCGCCATCCCAGAGTGGCATACACTCTTTGATAACGGCCTCTGTATCTCCTTTGCAGTTGTCTAGCGCATAACCCAACTGTTCGAGCATTATTGTAGTGTCTGAAGTGCGGCGTGGGTGCTGACCTTGCGATTTGAGGTGTTTAAAAACCTCGTCAACATTAGTCAGGTTAAAGTTTCCGCAGAGCGCAAAGGTATTGCGTCTATAATTGCTTCTACGAAGGTGTGGGTGCACATAAGTTACTCCCGAACGACCTGTTGTACTGTATCTTAGGTGTCCCATATAACACTCTCCCATAAATGGTTCTGCTTCACCAATAGGAGTCTGTTTAATTTGTTTCCCAATCTCTTCGAAAATTTCAGGTATTGCATTTTTGCCCTCTTTTCGTTCACGGTGCATAAACTCCTCGCCAGGTGCTACCGACAGATTAACACAGGCAACTCCTGCACCCTCCTGACCTCGATTATGCTGTTTTTGCATCAGCAAGTAGAGTTTTCCTAACGCATAGCTTGAGGTGTCATACTTTTGGACATAGTAGTCCAGCGGTTTGCGAAGTCGAATGAGTGCTACACCGCACTCGTGTTTGAGTGATTCCATAATAGTTTACTAAAAAGATGATTAACTATTCCACGGCATATAATTAGCGTGGTTCACTATTGGTTCAGAGTGATAATAGGCTACAAAAGTAGCACAACTTAGTAAAAGGAACAAAAAAAAAATAGTGTTAGTTTATTCACAATTCCAAAAAGAGATTATACTATAATCAAAGTGCAAAAAAAAGAGCAGCTACCCAACTTAGGAAGGTAACTACTCTATCATAAAACGAGAGTTAAAAAAAACTCTATCCTACCAACACCTTGCCAGTCATCTCGCTTGGAACAGACAATCCCATAATCGAAAGCACAGTTGGCGCAATATCTGCCAAAACGCCATTATGGACGCTCTTAATATCGTCGCTAACCACAATGAATGGCACTGGGTTGAGCGAGTGCGCTGTGTTTGGCGAACCGTCGGCATTTACTGCATTGTCGGCGTTACCGTGGTCGGCAGTGATAAGCACTGTGTAACCATTGGCACGAGCAGCTTCAACCACACGTTTAACACACTCATCAACAGTCTTAATCGCTTTAGAGATAGCCTCATAAATACCTGTATGACCAACCATATCGCCATTTGCAAAGTTCAAGCACACAAAATCCTCTGTACCTTTGTTCAACTCTGCAACAAGAGCATCAGCAATCTGTGGAGCTGACATTTCAGGTTGGAGGTCGTAGGTTGCAACTTTTGGCGAAGGAATCAGAATGCGGCTCTCGTTCTCGAAAGCAACCTCTTGACCACCGTTAAAGAAGAACGTTACGTGAGCAAATTTCTCAGTTTCTGCAATACGCAACTGTTTAAGCCCCTGTTTTGAGATATACTCTCCAAGAGTATTTTGAACGTTCTCTTTGTCGAACAATATATGAAGTCCTTTGAACGATGAATCATAAGGGGTCATTGTGCAGTAGTACAATGGAAGAGTGTGCATACCCTCTTCTGGCATATCTTGCTGTGTAAGCACAACTGTAAGCTCTTTAGCTCTATCGTTGCGGAAGTTGTAGAAGATAACCACATCGTTAGGTTTAATCACAGCCTCTTTGTCCAAGATAATAGGTTTGATAAACTCATCGGTTACACCAGCGTCATACGATGCCTGAATAGCTTCAGTTGCGCTTGTGGCTTCGACTCCAACACCATTTACCAATAGATCGTAAGCCTCTTTAACGCGTTCCCAACGCTTATCTCTATCCATTGCGTAGTAGCGACCAATCACCGATGCCACTTTGCCATAAGCTCTCTGTTCAATCTCGGCAACAAACTCTTTACCGCTCTTAGGGTCTGTGTCACGTCCATCCATAAAGCAGTGAGTATAGACCTTTTCAACGCCGTTATCGCCAAAAAGTTGAGTCATAGCGTAAAGGTGTTCTAGCGAGCTATGAACGCCACCGTGCGATGCTAAACCTAGGAAGTGAACAGCAGCATTATTAGCTTTTGCATAGTCTAGAGCCGCTTTAATCTCTTTATTTTGAAGCAGAGCGTTATCTTTAATTGTTTTGTTAATTTTCACAAGGTCTTGATATAGGATACGACCAGCACCGATATTTTGGTGTCCCACCTCTGAGTTACCCATTTGACCGTCGGGTAGCCCCACATTTTCGCCGTCCGTTCTAAGCTCCGATGTTGGATATTTCGCCATAAGGGAGTTAATAAATTCAGGGTGATTCGAGAAGATAGCGTCACTTTTAGAGTGGTCACCATTTCCCCACCCATCTAGTATCATCAGCAATACTTTGTTTTTCATTTGTTTAATATTTATTATTTACTTTTTTCTTTTCATTAAGTGTCTTAGAGCCATTACCGGGTGGTGGAGTATCATACGAGGTCCGCTGTATCGCATCGCAACTCTGATTTGCTCTCTTTGTAACGGTTTGTAGCAGTGAATCGTACAGCTATCGCACGTCGTTTTATTGTCGTCCAACGGGCATCGCTCTATTTTTGTTATCCCATACTCCAGCAGCTCTTGACACTGAGCGCACAGCATCTTAGAGGTATTGTGTTTGTTCTTGCAATATAGTGCAATCATCACACCAAGCACTCTCTTTTCGTATTGCTGCCTATCCATTTATAATCATCTCCAACGTTACTGGATCTTGTATCAACACCTCACGAGGCTTACTGCCAACCTGACGACCAACAATTCCTGCCGCCTCTAACTGGTCTATCAACCTACCTGCCCTGTTAAATCCAATCGAAAACTTACGCTGAATAGTCGATGCCGAACCAGTCTGAGTGCCAACCACAAACCTAGCAACCTCCTCAAAAAGTGCATCTTTTTTGGTCATATCAACATCTTTGACCGACCCATTATCGCTCTCAGGCACAAACTCTGGCAACTCATAAGCCGAAACATAACCACGCTGCGAGGCAATAAACTCAACAATATCGGCTACTTCAGGCGTGTCGACAAACGCACACTGAACACGAGTCATCTCGCTACCAGTCGAAACCAACATATCGCCTTTACCAATCAACTGATTCGCACCGGGCGTATCGAGAATTGTACGAGAGTCAATCATTGAGGTTACCCTAAACGCAATACGCGCAGGGAAGTTAGCTTTAATAACACCTGTAATAATATTTGTCGTTGGACGCTGTGTAGCTATAATTAGGTGGATACCAACCGCACGAGCTAGCTGCGCAATACGAGCAATCGGCGTTTCGACCTCACGTCCTGCCGTCATAATCAGATCGGCAAACTCATCAATAACAACCACAAAATAGGGCAAGAAACGGTGTCCTTTTTCGGGATTTAAACGTCGGTGAATAAACTTATCGTTATACTCAACAATATTACGCACCATAGCCTTTTTCAACAGGTCGTAACGTTCGTCCATCTCCTTACAAATCGAATTGAGCGTATAAACCACCTTTTGAGTGTCGGTTATAATCGCCTCCTCTTCACCCTCCATCTTGGCTAGGAAGTGTTTTTCGAGTTGAGAGTATAGAGTTAGCTCGACTTTTTTAGGGTCAACTAACACAAATTTCAGTTCCGATGGGTGTTTCTTGTAGAGCAGCGATGTAATAATGGCATTCAGCCCAACCGATTTACCCTGTCCAGTAGCCCCTGCCACCAACAAGTGCGGCATTTTGGCGAGGTCAAAAGCAAATGTTTCGCCTTGAATATTTTTACCTAATGCAATAGGTAGTTCAGCCTTAATATCTTGGAATTTAGCAGAGCATACAACCGAGTGCATCGACACTATCTCTTTGTTTTGGTTCGGCACCTCGATACCAATTGTACCTTTGCCCGGAATTGGCGCAATAATACGAATACCCAAAGCCGAAAGGGTCAGTGCGATATCATCTTCTAGATTTTTAATCTTACTAATTCGAACACCGGGAGCTGGAATAATCTCATATAGCGTCACCGTCGGACCAACTGTCGCCTTAATTGAGTCGATTTTAATACCAAATGTGAGCAGTGTATGAATAATCCTATCTTTATTGGCATTAAGTTCCTCTTTTGTAACAACCACCTTATTGGTATGCTCTTTGAGCAGTTCTACCATAGGTTTACGATAGTTTGGCAATTCTGCAGTTGGGTCATAGAGCGGCATTGTGTTGATATCCACCGCCGATAATTTCTCCTCCTCTTTTGCACTCTCAACAGCAAAGTCAAGATTTTTAGGCTCTTCAACTTTATCCTCTATCTTCACATTCGGTTCTCCAACATAAACAGGTTCTGGTTCAACGTTCATCTCAATCTGCTCGCCCACAACACTCTCTGCTACTCTTTCGACCTTTGGTTCGATTGGAGCCTCATAAACTACAAACTCAATATCGTCTTCGTTTTGCAGCTCCTCTTTTGGGGGTGCTTCGACAAATTTGTGCGCTTTTACTACTTTCTCGCCACTTTGAACTTCGGCAACATTTGACACCAATGTTGCGGTATCAACATATAGATATACAGGATTTCCCGCAACATCATAATCGATAATATAGCCCCATTGCGCCCCTTCAAGCTCAATAAGCTGCGTTTTATCTACCTCTTGAACTCTATTATGCTCATAATTCTCACTTTGAGGCACCACAATTTGTTCTTTAGACTCATCACTCTGTTCGTGGGGCACCACAGGTTCAATCATCTGCTCCTGCGATTGAACTACACCTCCAACATTTGGTTGATTATCCTCTTTTATGTCAGCAAGTTGTCCTTGTATCTCTTGCTCCACATTTTGGCGTTGCAATACCTCTGCTTCATCAGCTTTTTGAAGGTGAAGACGTTCACGCTCACGAGCAGCAATTCTACGCTCATCTCGACGAGCAAGGTAGCTTTTAAATAGTGCTCCTATCGAAGTCAGAATTGAAGAGTTTGCATAATATAAAAGCGCCAAAGCCACAAAAACAACCAACAACGATGTTCCTTCATATCCAATAACAGAACTCAACCACTCAGATATATAGATACCAGACTCTCCGCCCCAACCGCTACCAAACACAGCAACATTACGTCCAAAAAAGTGCCCCAAAGCTAATGAGCCAATAAACATTAACGCAATTGATGCAATAATCGTTTTTTTAAGTCTTAGCGATGGAATTCTAAGCAACCTAAGTCCTAACATCAGAAAAACAACAGGCACCATAACTCCCATTACTCCAACCCATTGCCCAATAATTAGGTCAGCAACTACCGCCCCGAACTTTCCTCCCCAATTTCGTGCTGCTTCTAACTTGACATTAAAGAAATTAGAGAATTGAGATATATCAGCATCTGGCTCCCAATAGATTAAATACGATAAAGTTGAAAGGAAAAGATATCCTGCAACGAAAAATAGAACAAGAGCTATCCAAATATGGATTTCACTCTCTACTTTGGGTTTGGATTCTTTGCTCTTTGAACTCTCTGTTTTAGAAGGCGCAATATCTACACTTTGCGTTTGAGTGGCAACTGATTTTGTTCTAGTCGCAGGTTTTACTGCACCTTTTTTAACACCTTTAGGTTCGACAACTTGTCGTCCATTTTTACCAGCTTGTCCATCTGCGTTCTTAGCAATAGGTCTAGACACACGAGTAGTAGATGCACCTTTTCTAGCACTTCTACTACTCGCTCTACCCTCACGTTGACCTTTCTCTACAATTCTTCTTATAACATCATCTTTATCAGTTGGCATCACACATTTCCTCTTTTATTTTGAATAAAAATTTACTCCTACAAATTATTATTTAGAAATTGAGCCACAAATTCTCTCTGTTTATCAGTACCACTGCTAAAATAGTAAATCTCTCCCATATATGGCAAATCTATCAACAAACCTCTCTTTTGCACAATCTGAACAACACGTCTAGACACTGCACCCGCAGGATTGATTATCTCAACACCCAACTCACCTCCCTTACACTTCTCATACTTGGCAATCACTCTCTCAATTTGATTAGTTAAGAATGGATAGTGAGTAC
This sequence comes from uncultured Rikenellaceae bacterium, assembly GCA_947074135.1. Taxonomy (GTDB): domain Bacteria; phylum Bacteroidota; class Bacteroidia; order Bacteroidales; family Rikenellaceae; genus Mucinivorans. The sequence continues at coordinate 13,564 of CAMTOL010000014.1, read as the reverse complement.
AACCCAACACAATTTTATCAGCCCCCATCACCAACATCTTTTTGATATACTCTGCCAACAGCTCCTCGCACTCTTTAGTAGAGTGTCTTCCACTCTCCACAAACTCAACCAGACCTTTTCCTGCTACCTCAACAACTTTTTTACCCTCAATATACTCATCTTTTGTATGTTGATAGAGTTCTCCTCCAAAAGTTGCAGTCGTTGCCAGAACTCCAACAACTCCAGTTTTGGAGCTTAACAGAGCTGGTTTGACTGCAGGCTCCATTCCCACAAAATCGATATCACTCCACCGTTTTCTAAGTTTTTCGATAGCAACAGCTGTCATAGTGTTACACGCCACGACAACAATTGTAGCTCCCATAGCAACAACACGCTTGACAACATCCATTGTCAAGCTCTCAATCTCTTCTCTACTTTTGTCACCGTAGGGACAGTTTGCAGAATCGGCATAGTATATAATAGAGCTATGGGGGAGTACCTGTCTAAGCTCCGCTAAGACCGATAACCCCCCAACTCCTGAATCTATAACCGCTATATCTGCTTTAGAGCTAAGCGAAAGACTCATATTAAACGCTTGAATTTAAATTCTTCTATTTTTTAATACCAAGTGCTGCTTCAACTAGGCTAGTCACGTCAGCTACTTCAGTTTCAGAAACGTACAGTGGCATCTGTTTGTTGAAGATAAATGTAAAACCATTATCTTTTCCAACTTTTGTAATTGCATCAGTTAGTTTTTGTTGAACTGGAGCATAAAGAAGCTGTTGTTGTTCTTGCAACTCTTGCGAAGCAACTTGTTCGAACTCTTGCATACGATTAGCAAGCGATTGAAGATCTTTCTCTTTTTGCTCACGCATAGTTGCGCTGTAAGTGTTTAGATTTTTTTGGTACTCTTGGAATTTAGTTTGATACTCTTTTTGAATCACCTCCATATCAGCTACAAGTGAAGCTTGAATTTCTTCTAGTTTCTTTTTATCTTCTTCAACTTCCGGCATTTTCATCATCACCTCTTGTACTGAAAGCACACCAAATTTTTGTGCAAATGTTGCGCTAGAGATAACTACCATTGCAACAATAAGAATTGATTTTACTAACTTCATTTTAATTTTGTTTTATAATTATTATTCTCTTTATATATAGCGTTATAACTATCTTTTTATTGTTTTGTCACTAAGTTAACGCTAAAATTCAATCTCAAATATAATAAATCTTATTTATACCACCAAAAAATCTGATAGCACAATTAGGCATTATTACATAGGCATCCCCATCGTAAAGTGGAATTGCGAGCCACTAGCTTTGGTTGGATCACTTGGTACTGAGTCGAAACCGTAAGCCCAGTCAACCCCTAGCATACCCAAAATAGGAAGATATACCCTTAGACCAACACCTGCTGAACGTTTTAGGTTAAATGGTTTGTAATTTTCTGGTTTATCAAACGCATTACCTGCTTCTAGGAATACCAAACCATATACCAATGTACCACTTGAACGAACAATTGGGTAGCGTAACTCGGCAGTAAGCTTACTATAAACCGATGCATACTCACCATAACTAGCATAAGGAGTAAGCGATTGGTTGGTATAACCTCTCAGACCAACTGTTTCGACACCATAAATATTGTATCCAGCCAATCCGTCACCACCAACTTGGAATCCTTCGAACGGCGATGGTTTATTTTTGTTATACGAACCTAAGTAACCAAATTGCGCTCTCGCCATAAACACCAGTTTACCATCTGCAGTGATTGGAACAAACCAGCGGGCATTAAATTTGAGTTTATAGTATTCAACCCAAAGGTACTTTTCATTGTCACTCATATTTGGGTTTGAATAATCTTTACCGTCAAAGAGCGACCAAGGAGGAGTAATTGCAGCGGTAAGCATAATTTCGCTACCACGAGTTGCATAACCTATTGGGTCATCAATTGAGTTTCGACCAAACGCGGCTGTAATTGCTGCTACGTTACTACTACCATTTTGTATCTTAAAGTAAGACCAATTATGTAGGTTGTAGGTTTGCATAGTAACTCCGACAGAGAGTTGGAAGAATGGATCAGGCCATTTTAGTCGTTTACCGATACTAGCTGCTCCACCGACTGTTCCGAAATATGCTGTTGGAGTACGTCCCCAATAGTAGGCATTCGTTTCACGCGAGGTGTAGAAACTCAAACTTAGTGACGTTGGTTTTTTACCGCCTAACCAAGGTTCGATAATACTAATTGAACCAGCTGTATAGTATGTACCATTACTTTGGAATTTAACCGAAACAGTTTGGTTATCACCTGCTGGATATGGACGCCACGACCCTTTCTTAAAGAATTTGCGAAGCGACACGTTGGTAAAGTTTACTGCAACCGATGCAATAAACATACCACCACCCCAACCACCTGAGAGTTCGAACTGGTCTTTACTAACCTCCTGTAATGAGTATCCAATATCTACTGTTTCAGTCTGAAGGTTAGGTCTAATATCGGGAGTTGAGAAACTCTCAGCATCAAACTGCCCCATAGTTGCCAACTTTTGATAAGTTCTCATCAAGAGCGACTGGCTATAAAGTTCACCAGGACGAGTATCCAATTCACGACGGATTACGTGGTCATTAGTGCGTGTATTACCCTCAAAATTAACCTCATTGATACGGAACTGTTTTCCTTCGTACATACGAATTTCAACATCTACAGTATCGCCTCTAACTGTTTCGAAAGGTTCGATAACAAATGCCAAGTGACCGTCATCGCGATAGAGAGTCGAGATAGATTGTTCACCGGGTTTACCTTGAATCTTACCTGTACGTCGTCCCATAGTTTCACTATCATAGATATCTCCACTCTTCATACCTAGCATTTGTTGAAGGTAAGTTGTTGGGATTTTAGAGTTGCCAATCCAGGTGATATCACCATAATAATACTTCTTACCCTCTTCGACTTTAATCCATAGTCCGATACGTTTATCGTTGATAGTAAAAATCGAGTCTGCAACTATTCGAGCATCACGATAACCCTTACTACGATAGTAACCTAGCAATTTATCTTTATCATCTTTGTAGTTTTCTTCGTTAAATTTGGTATCTGCAAAGAAGTTGATGCTAACCTTTTTGGTCTTTTCCATAGCTTTAACCAGCTTTTTCGCATCAATATTTTCATTACCTTCAACTACAATATTGCCAATACGCACTCGTTTATTACGCTCAATTGCAAAGTTGACGTGCACATAGTTTCCCGCAATTGAGTCAGGAGTTATTACAACATCAACCTTTGCATTTCTAAATCCTTTTTCGTCATAGAAATTTTTAATACCCTCAAGAGCATTCATAATCACAAAATCAGACAATTCGCCCGAACGACGAAGTCTTAATTTTTCTTGAAGGTCTTTATTTTCAGAGCCTTTAGTACCTGTAAACGACCAACGACGAACCCTTAGACGTTCGGCGAATACAAAAGTGACATCTACAGTATCGCCTCTGAACGATGTTTCAGTCTTTACGTCTGAGAAGTGGCGTTGGTCCATCAACCTACGGTTCACAGAGGAGAGTCTATCGCCAGGAATCAAAATTGAATCGCCGACCTCAATGCCAATATTACTCAACAGGAATTTAGGGTTAATTGTTTGAAGACCTTGAGCTTCAATACTTCCCACAACATAACGTTTAGGTTCTGCTCGATAATCAATTTTCGAACTAGTACCACCATTAATTGGAGTTTGAGCAAACGATGCAACCACAGAAGCTACAACCACAGCCAAACACAACACACTTTTACTCAATTTGCTAAAATTCATATACTCCATACTTTTTAACGACATATTTTTACACTCTTTTTACTTCTACACTTACAACCTCACCGCCATAAGTCGTTATAATTCTCGCTTATAATTATATTATACTAAAGTTGATTATCTGATTCCGAATCGTCTTTGTCGTCCATTGTACCACTCCAAAGCTTTTGCAAAATCCTCTTTCGAAAAGTCAGGCCATAGCTTATCGGTAAAATACAATTCAGCGTAGGCACTCTCCCAAAGCATAAAGTTGCTCAATCTCTGTTCCGAACTAGTACGAATGACCAAATCGACATCTGGCATAAAACTAGTAGAGAGGTATGATGAGAACTCTTCAACATCGCTCCTATTACTCTCTACACCTCTATTCACAGCTTTACGTAGTTCCGATTGTTTAACCATTTTTTTAGCTGCATTAACTATATCCCATCTTGCAGAGTAGTTCATTGCAACAACTAGTGTCATCTTCTCTTTCTCGATATATATTTTCGAAACCTCCTCAATCTGTTCTTGAAGCGTGGTACTCAGTTCATCTATTGCTCCTATAAAGCTCAATCTAATTCCTGCTTTTGCTAATTCTTGCGCTTCACGTATCACAACAATTGAGAAGAGCTCCATAAGCGCTTTAACCTCATCGGCAGGACGACCCCAATTCTCTGTCGAGAATGCATAAACTGTCAAAAACTTCACTCCCCAATCGTTAGCCGCTTTCACTGCGTTCCTCAACGAATCAACACCACGTTTATGTCCTTCGACCTTCTCGACCCCCTCACGAGTTGCCCATCTGCCGTTGCCATCCATAATAATAGCTACGTGCGTTGGTATGTTATCCATTTTTTGCATAACTTAGGAAAGTTACCTTGCTTCATTAATAGCAAGTATCAACGGACAAAGATATAATTTTTTTTCGATAAAAAAGGAGTAAAAGTTGCATTTTACCGAATTTTACTACACTAAAAAGAGTAAAAATAGTTGAAATAACAAAATTCGGAGTAGATTTATCAATAACAAGTCTATTTATAATAGCAGTAGTGCAGCACTTCGATGAAGTGCTGCACTAACTTTACGTACATAGAGAGTTAACTATCTCAATAGCTAATCATATCAGCGGTTACTCTTTGCAGATTTCCACCCGATGGTTTTTGGTACCAAAAACCTATCTCGCTCCACACAGTTGGCCAACCATCTTTAATCATATTATTGAAGACCAGTTTATAGCTATGTTTACCAGCTGCAAGAGCCTTTTGCACTTTTTTACTATTGTGCCTTGCTAGTGTTTTGTTGTTATTAATCAACTGAACACCATCAATATAGAGTTCACTAAGATCAGTAGAGAATGTATAAACTCCATCTTCAGGCAGTTCAACATAACCCTCATATATTGAGAGTGACGGTTTTGCCATATCGTATTTAACTCCGCCTCTAAAGCTACTAACAAGCGTATCCTCGCCAAACTGAGCATTAGCATATTCAGTTTCGCTGACAAATAGTCCTGGAGCTGTTCTAACTCTAATTGTTTGATTCTTATCTGCTTTTAGTTTGATTCTCAAATCCTCAAGTTCAGGGTTTGGTTGAGGTTCTACTGCTGGCGACAACTCCTCTTTAGCCACTGGTATTGAACGAGCGACACTAGTTTTGCCAGTTGGAAGCAGTGTAGCGACCATAATTGTAGCATTAGGGTCATTAACAACAACAACGTTTTCAACTTTTTTCGAGTTTTTATTAGGTGTTGTTCCGTCAAGCGTGTAAACCATAGGTAGATTACGAGTATTGGTAAACTCCAACTCGATTGAATCGCCAGTATAAACCACATTTTGAGTCAACACACCCTCTGGATTAGGAATATGGTAGTTGATGTTGTGGTAGTCTAAACGGGCATAAGTATTTAGAATTCGACGTTCAAAATCCTCAAAATCTTTACGGCTCTTAGGCGACCAAGTAAGTTCGGCAACGGCGATAATACGTGGATAGATTTGATATTCAAATGCCTCTGGCGACAACAAGTACTCGCTCCACATATTTGCTTGAGCTCCCATAATGAAGTGATGTTGCTCTTCAGACAGTTCTGCTGGCAGAGGTTCATAGCTATAAGTTTTAGAGAGTGGAGCGTAACCGCCGATAGCAGTCTGTTCAACCTCAGGAGCGCCTTGATAGTGGTCGATATACATACCACCCGGACCTGGAGTCATTATAGCTTGATGACCTTGCTTAGCAGCAGCAATACCGCCCTCTGTTCCACGCCAACTCATCACAATTGCTCCTGGAGCTAGTCCTCCTTCAAGTATTTCGTCCCAACCAATCATCTTTTTACCTCTTTTGTCGATATGCTGACCAATTCTGGTTACAAAATACGATTGCAGTTGATACTCTTTGGAGTGTTTCATTCCAAACTCATCTGTGTAACCTTTATACCCAAGTTCAGCAATACGAGCTTGGCATTTAGAACACTGTTCCCACTGAGATTTAGGGCACTCATCGCCACCTATATGAATATATTCACTTGGAAAAAGTTCAATTACCTCATCGATAATATCTTGAAGAAACTCGAAAGTAGCATCATTTCCAGCGCAATAGACATCCTCTTCGACACCCCAGATTATACGAGGCGAGAATGGTCCTCCTGTACAAGAGTACTCTGGATAGGCTGTCAGAGCAGCTAGAGCGTGACCAGGAAGTTCAATTTCGGGAATAACATCGATAAAACGTTCGGTAGCATAAGCAATTACCTCTTTAATCTGCTCTTGAGTAAAGAAGAATGGACCATAAGTCGAGCCATCGCCCTCTGTTCTGACTGAACCTAGCTCAGTTAGTTTGGGGTACTTTTTAATCTCAATTCGCCACGCTTGGTCTTCGGTCAAGTGCCAGTGAAAACGGTTAATTTTATACATCGACAACACATCGAGTTGTTTTTTGATAAACTCAACATCTACGAAGTGACGACAAACATCGAGCATCAGACCTCGATACTCAAATCTAGGATAGTCCACAACATTAACTGCAGGCATAGTCCAAGCAACACTCTTTACTCGTTTTGTGCTCTCAATTTGAGCAGGGAGAAGTTGTAACATAGTTTGCACGCCATAAAACGCACCTGCACCATCAACACCTTCAATCTCAACTCCTTGAGCACTAGATTTTAAAGTGTATCCCTCTTTTTTAAGACCATTTAATGAATTTACACCGATTGTAATGTAATTAGTTGCAGGTTTCTCTTTAACAACAGATAGGTTGTAACCTGTCGAGGCTTTAATCTTAGCTCCGAGATATGCTGCAGCCTGAGCAGCCTCAGGCGAGGTAACAACAATCACACTATTTGAGGTAAGTGTAAACTCTCCCTCATTTCGAGTCAATTCGACGGGGATAGGAATTACATTTATCCCCTCGTTATAACTATAACTCTCAATTTGGGGTGAGCACCCTGCAAGTAGAGCCGTCAGGGCAATACCAGCAAACATCTTTTTTATGTTCATCTCTATAAAATATAGGGTAGTAGGTTTATTTAGGATTACTTTTGAATCTACCAAGCAAATAGAGGGAATTTCTCCATTTTGGCTTGAACCTCAGCTTTTACAGCCGCTAGTACTTCTGCATCTTCAGGAGCGTTAAGCACTTTATCAATCATCTCAACCACCCACGCCATTTCACTCTCTTTAAGTCCACGAGAAGTGATAGCTGGAGTACCCACACGAATACCAGAAGTTAGGAATGGTGAACGACTATCGAAAGGAACCATATTTTTATTGAGTGTAATATCTGCTGCAACCAAAGCATTTTCAGCTTTTTTACCACTTAGTTCAGGGAATTTCGAACGAAGGTCAATCAACATCAAGTGGTTGTCAGTACCGTCAGAGATGACTTTATAGCCTTTAGTGATAAACGCTTTAGCCATAGCTTGAGCATTTTTAAGAACCTGCATTTGGTACTCTTTATACTCAGGTTTGAGAGCCTCGCCAAACGCAACAGCTTTAGCCGCAATAACGTGTTCCAATGGACCACCTTGAGCTCCTGGGAAAACAGCAGAGTTAATCATCGCAGAGAATTTCTTGATTTCGCCTTTAGGAGTAGTTACGCCCCAAGGGTTGTCAAAATCTTTACCCACAATGATAACGCCACCACGAGGTCCACGCAAAGTTTTGTGAGTAGTCGAAGTCACAACGTGAGCATATTTAACTGGATTCTCCAACAAACCTGCTGCAATAATACCTGCCGTATGCGCCATATCGATCCAAAGAATTGCACCAACTTTATCTGCAATCTCACGCATACGTTTGTAATCCCACTCACGAGAGTATGCAGATGCACCACCGATAATCATTTTTGGTTTGTGTTCTAAGGCAAGTGCCTCCATTTTGTCATAGTTAATCGCACCAGTAGCTTCATCTACTTGATAACCAACTGGTTTATATAGGAATCCCGAGAAGTTCACAGGCGAACCGTGAGTCAAGTGACCACCGTGAGCTAGGTCAAGACCTAGGAAAGTATCGCCAGGTTTCATACAAGTCAAGAAAACTGCCAAGTTAGCACTCGCACCTGAGTGAGGCTGTACATTTGCAAATTCAGCACCGTAAATTTCGCATAAACGATCGATAGCCAACTGCTCTACCTTATCAACTACTTGACATCCACCATAGTAGCGTGCATTAGGATAACCTTCTGCATATTTGTTAGTAAGTACAGAGCCTTGAGCCTCCATTACATCTGGACTAACATAGTTTTCAGAAGCAATCAACTCCAATCCGTGAGTTTGACGGTTTTTCTCTTCAGCAATAAGCTGTGCAATTTGTAAATCTTTCATAGTTTTATCTTGTTTTAATTTGTATATTCGCAACAATGGTTTTGGTATCCCATCAAAACCGCCACTTATTAAATTATTTTAATAAACATAGCATATTTGACAGTTATTATTATTAAAATAATTAGATAAGAAAGTAAAGATATGAATTGTAGATTAAATATCCAAACTTAGATATACTTTTTTCATTATCATTTTTTTACTACCTTTGTCACTATTATAGTCAACAAATAACTATCATTAAATTATACATTTCAAACTAATGAAATTACTTGAAGGAAAAGTGGCACTTATTACAGGTGCTGCACGTGGTATTGGCAAGGCCATTGCTACCGAGTATGCCAAAGCAGGTGCAGATGTTGCATTTACAGATATGGCTCCAGCCGAGGCTATTGCTGCCACCCAAGATGAGCTTTCTGCTTATGGAACTAAGATTAAAGGTTACAGTTCAAATGCTGCTGATTTCAAAGCTGCTGCGGAGGTTGTTGCCGAGATTCACAAAGAGTTTGGTCACATCGATATTTTAGTAAACAATGCAGGTATTACTCGTGACGGTCTGCTTATGCGTATGACCGAGGAGCAATGGGATTTGGTTATCAACGTTAACCTTAAATCTGCATTCAACCTTACAAAGGCTGTAACTCCAATTATGATGAAACAGAAATCGGGTTCAATTATCAATATGAGCTCAGTTGTAGGTGTTTCAGGCAATGCAGGTCAGGCTAACTACTCAGCGTCGAAAGCTGGTATGATTGGTTTCACAAAATCTGTTGCTCAAGAGCTAGGTAGTCGCGGTATTCGTTGCAATGCAATTGCTCCAGGCTTTATTATTACTGAGATGACTCACCAACTACCAGAAGAGGTTCGCAATGATTGGGCTGCAAAGATTTCACTACGTCGCGGCGGTACTCCTGAAGATGTTGCTAACGTGTGTATCTTCTTGGGAAGCGATTTATCATCTTATGTTAGCGGTCAAGTTGTTAACTGCTGCGGAGGTATGAATACATAATAGAGAACCTATATCATAAAACCAAAATACTTAAAAAAGGGTTGCGCCAGCTATGGCACAACCTTTTTTTTTTAGAACAATGGTTAAGAAAACAGGAGAGAGAGCCACAAAAAAAGGTAGCCCTCCGAGAATCTCGAAGGGCTACCATTAGAAGTTCGAACTAAAGTCTAACGACTTAACAAACTACTCAGCTCCGCCTGGGCGTTTTGCAGCATAACTCAAGTTAAGCGCATTAGCACGACGAAGAGCCTGTTTAACATCAGTGATGATACCCATTTTAGTTTTACTATCTGCCTTAAGACTTATAGTCATTGAAGGACGGTCACGTTCGTCAAGTTTTTCGCGTTCAGACGCCACAAACTCGCCAATCAGACCAAGTTGAGCAAAACTATCGTTAAGTTGGATACGTGGTGCATCACCATACTTAGCTCTATTTTGAGTAGTTGGAGGTCCTACATAGATGTAAGAAACCAACGATTTTTTCTCTAATTTAACTGCTTCAGACGCAGATGGTAGGTCAACCTTTACCTGCATCTCGACTTCGCGCATAGTTGTAGAAACCATAAAGAAGAAGAGCAGCATAAATACGATATCCGGAAGCGACGATGTCGATAGAGCCGGAGTCTCTTTTGATTTTTTTCTAAATTTTGCCATTCTTTTGTTTACTTCTTACCGGTTAAATCCACAGGTTCTGCCTCTGAAATACGAGTAGGTACAGCTGTCAAAACAGCTTTACGCTCATCCGCATTTAGTTCAGAGAAGTCTTTGCCGAAATATCTGTGAGAAAATTCATTACGTAACTCATTGTATGCCTTAGTTAGCTCATTTTGCACTGCAAGGTAAGCTTCGTAAGAGGTAGAACGGTCGTTCTGCAATGAGATAATACCTTTACTAACATTGAACACCCCGATTAGAGGAATCTCTTTTTCCTCTTTTTCAGGCAGGTGCTCCTGTTCTGGTCCAAACGTAGCGAACTCTTTAGCCAAGTCTTTCACTTGACGTAGAGCAACCCTCTGTCCACCTACAAGAACCATATCATTCCCCGAGACTCTAACTTGGAGACTGTTACGTTCTTTTACTTTAATCCCGTCATCTTGGGGATTATCGACTAGTGGAGGAAGAGTACGCGAGATACCCGAGTCAACGTTCATCGTAGTAGTTACGAGGAAGAAGATAAGGAGCAAAAACGCGATATCCGCCATAGAACCAGCATTAATATCTGGAGTTTTTCTTGCCATTTTTAATAATCAGGTTCTATTTGAAAATTTTGTAAAGTTCACTACCTACAATACTTACAAGTACACCAGCAAATGAGATGTACATTGCGTAAAGTGCAGTATCAGCAAAGCGCAAATCAGCGACATTGTCAAGTACTGTACCGTTAGCAAGGGTAATTGGTTCATCGCTTGACATAGCATAAGCTACAACAAACATAATAACTACAAGCACAAGTCCAAAAAGTGAACGTTTTGCTGTTTTAGGGTTTTGAAAGACACCGATAAGTGGCATCAAAACTGCCGAACAAATTGTGAGAATCACAAGGGCTGCCGAAATGAAGAACAAGAACTCAAGACCTCCTGTTACCACACGATCATTGCCTGGTGTGCTATCCCACGATGCTACACCCGCTACAAAAGCAATAATGCAGAGGATAAGCAATACATATTTTAAATAAGGAATAAATTTCATCGTTTCAAAAAACTATTTTTTAAGGTATTTAGTCAAAACATCGATAAGTGAGATAGAAGCATCTTCCATTGTGATAACGATGCTATCGATTTTTGAAACCAAATAGTTATAGAACAACTGAAGGATAACTGCCACGATAAGACCACCTACAGTTGTCAAAAGAGCTACTTTGATACCACCAGCTACCAACGATGGAGCGATGTCACCAGCAGCTTCGATAGCGTCGAATGCACCGATCATACCTACTACAGTACCCATGAAACCAAGCATTGGAGCAAGAGCGATGAAAAGAGATACCCAGCTAAGACCACTTTCTAGTTGACCAGCTTGAACTGAACCGTAAGCAGTAACTGATTTCTCAACTACTTCGATACCTTCGCCTGAACGGTCAAGACCTTGGTAGAAGATAGAAGCAACTGGACCACGAGTGTTACGACATACGTCTTTTGCAGCCTCGATACCACCTGAAGCAAGTGCATCTTCAACTTTTTTCAACAACTTTTTAGTGTTAACTGTTGCAAGGTTCAAATAAATTACGCGCTCGATAATGATAGCAAGACCTAGAATCAAACACAACAAAAGTGGTGACATCCACATCACGCCACCTTCCATAAATTTTTGTTTAAGAACTTGGTGCATTGGCTCTCCATCAAGACCCTCTGAAGAGTCAGTAACAGTTTGCTCTGTTGCAGCAGCTGGTGCTTCTTGAGCATAAACATTCACTGTGGTAACGCTCAGAAGAGCTACCATTGAGATGATTGCGAAAATTTTTTTCATTTTTTTTGTTTTTGGTTATTATAATTTTTAGTTAATTTTTTGATGACAATTTTATAACGTCAAGTTTTAAGCAAAATATAGAACTAATAAGAATTTAAATTACAGCAACTTAAAACTAATTCATATTGACTTCGATATACAACACTTTAGTTTTATACTCTTTTTATAAGCATGTTACCTAACTTTCTATTATTTCAAATTAAACAGCTTCTCAATATACCCTTAAAGAAAGATAAACATCATTGTTATCTTACACAAAAACTGCACACTACGCAACTCAACAGAGCAGCAGTGTACACCCTAAGGGGTATTTCTTGATTACCTTTCAATGGTTAAAGGTAAACGTTTTTTTGAAAAAAACAAAATACTACACAGTAATTTCTCCTCTTATAGGCTGTTTTATCCTCTCTTTTAGTCTGTCATAGTTGATATCTTTCTGAGCTGCAAGATGCATCATCTTGGTAATTGCCGACTCAAAAGTTATATCACCGCCACTCACAACTCCGATATCCAACAGTTCTCGACCTGTTTCATAAAGCGACATATCGACACTTCCTGCAGCACACTGCGTAACATTGAGAACTACAACTCCACGTTCAATTGCACCCCGAAGCGCATCGACAAACCACTTCTGAGTCGGAGCGTTGCCTGCACCAAAGGTTTCGAGCACAACTCCACGCAACCCCTCAATTGAGAGTACCGCTTCGACAAACTTAGGCGAAAGTCCAGGAAAAATCTTGAGCGAAGCAACATCAGTCGAAAATTCTTTTGCAACCTCAAATCTCGACATCTTATTTGGTCGAAGAATATTATTTAAATTGTAGTCGATATTTATTCCAGCCACTGCAAGTGGAGGATAATTATCTGAGCGAAAAGCATTAAAATACTCAGAATTGTACTTCGTAGTTCGATTTGCACGAAGTAACATATTCTGAAAAAATATAGTCACCTCATTTACCACACCAGCAGCTGCAACCTCAATGGAAGATATTAGATTTTCTCGCCCATCGGTTCGCAACACACCAATAGGTAGCTGAGAACCCGTAAAAACAATAGGTTTCTGAAGACCCGAAATCATAAAACTGAGTGCCGACGCAGTGTAACTCATCGTATCGGTTCCGTGAAGCACTACAAAACCGTCATACGCATCATAATTATTCTCAATTATTGAACCTAGCTCTGCCCATTGCAAAGGCTCAATATTGCTTGAGTCAATAACTGGGTCAAATGTAATGGTATCAAGAGCCACATTAAACTTTTTGAGTTCTGGAACTTCTCGTTCAATTTCAGAGAAATCGACTGGGTGCAGCGCACCTGTTGCGGCATTGGCTTTCATTCCAATTGTACCACCAGTGTATATAAGTAGTAGTCTTTTCATTTTTTTGTGATCACTTTCTACGTCTTGGTGCCCGTGTAAACTCTTTACTTCTATCGACTATATATCTAACCGTTATATGGCGTTTATCACGCCTTGCCCTCACATAACTCCCTCACATTCCCATCATAACTGGATTATAATCCCCC